>NZ_CAUPYC010000057.1:0-26070 GCF_963515335.1 uncultured Paenibacillus sp.
CCACAAACCCTTGCTACATCAACACTTGGAAATAAATGTCGCCAAACTCGGGTTATATATGAAAAACGAGCTCCCGGTTCGGGCATAGCCGCTTGCAAAGCGCAAGCGCGCGCCCGGGGCTCGTTTTTCGCGTACTTATGGAGAATGGAGGAAGACGGCGGTGGGTGAGCAGGTCGAACATTCGAATGCGACGCGGCAGGCGCTCGAAGCCGTGAATAAGCGGCTTGAATCGATCTCGAACGATATGGAGCGGGCAAAAATCGCCGAATACGTCGATTTGCTCAACCGCCCCTTGTCGCTGATGTGGCGCAACCTGCTCGGGGGTACGGCGCGCGGCGTCGGCATCGCGATCGGGTTCACCGTTTTCACCGCGTTGATCCTGTATCTGCTGCAAATGCTCGGCAAGCTGAACCTGCCGATCATCGGCGACTTCATCGCGGATATCGTGCGCATCGTGCAGCATCAGCTGGAGGACCGTGCCTACTGAGACGGGTTGGTCCCTTGGCCCGCGTTGATGTCCGATTCCTCGCCGGTTTCCGTCCATTCCAGCTCTCGGTCGCCCTCCCGGCTCGCCAAGTATTCATGGTATTGGCTGTTGCGGACCACCGACACATGGCGCCCGGTAATGTCGGTGGCGAGGAAGCTTTCAATCGGCTCGACGAACCCTTCGTGCTCACCCGCTTCGATCATGAATTCCTCGTAATCGGCCGACGGATTCTCCGATAAGGCGGGCGAGTTGGAATTGCCGTAGCTTTGCACGATTTGCCAGGCGTCCTCGCCGTCGAACCCGTTGTAGGAGCTCTGCTCGTCCATGCTGGTGCGGCCGAAAGGAGGGTTCAGCAGCTCTTCCTCGACGGGACGGTCGAACGGTTCCATGCGGCGCGGCGAATGCCGCACGCAGTACAGCGTATCCGGCAAAGCCTGCAGCCGCTCAAGCGGAATGCTTTGCCCGCAAGCGCGGCAAATCCCGTAGGTGCCTTGGTCCATCGCTTCAAGCGCTTCGTTGATGCGGCGCAGGTGCCGCTCGTCGAGCTCGAGAAGCGAGAGGTCCTTGCCTTTCTCGAACGTTTCGGTGCCGAGATCGCCGGGGTGGTTGTCATTGGTGGACAGCTCGTTCGTATTCCACCGCTGCGATTCCGCCATGCCGTCGTGATCGTTGTCGCGCAGCCTGTTTTCAATCCGATCCCGTTCCTCAAGCAGGCGGGCGCGGAGGGCGGTTAACGCGGGCAGCTCATTCATGGTGATGACCTCCTTTTGATCCTGTTTCGTCGATTATTAGCTTTCGCCATCGTCCGTTTTTTTAGAAGGAGGCGCGGGGGACTATGATTGGCGCAAATGGAAGCCGCCTTCCGCTTTCGCGTTCCGGGGAGTATAGTCGACGGGCTTCGATTGTGCTACAATATTTTGGGTACATGCCATGCTTGGCGGCTGCCGCCCAAGACGCACAAAGTGAGGGAACCCATTTGAAGGCCTATTATTACTGGATCGCCGTACTCGTATTCGCCATCGACCAATTCGCCAAATGGATCGTGGCCACACAGATGGAGCTGTACCAGCAAATTCCGATTATCGGCAATTTTTTTCTGCTCACGTCGATCCGGAACCCCGGAGCCGCCTTCGGCATTCTGAAGGGGCAAAGCCTGTTTTTTATTTTGGTGACGATCGTTGTTGTCGCCGGCATCATCTGGTACATCGAACGGAACAAGCGAAGCGGGTCGCGTCTGATGCTGGCGGCGCTCGGCCTGGTGCTCGGCGGGGCGCTCGGCAATTTTCTCGACCGGGCGGCATTCGGCGAGGTTGTCGATTTCCTGCAGTTTAATTTTGGTTCTTACACGTTCCCGATTTTCAATCTCGCGGATACGGGCATCGTAACCGGTGTGGGACTCATTTTGCTGGATACACTTCTGGATAATAAACGCGGGAATGCCAAAACCGCCCAGGATGGAGATCGTTTGAATCATGACAGCGAATCAAATGCCGGAACCGACGAATCCGCACGCTGAGGAGACGCTCGAGTGGGTCGTCGCAGACTCCTTCTCTGGTGACCGGATCGACAAGTATGTGGCGGAATCCGCCGAGGAGGGCGTCTCGAGGACGCAGGTCCAGGATTGGATCAAGTCCGGCGCCGTGCTCGTCAACGGCCGCCCCGTCAAGGCAAATTACAAGCTGGCCGCCGGCGATGTCGTGACGGCGCAGCCGCCCGAGCCGCAGGAAGCGGCGATCGAGCCGGAGGCGATTCCGCTCGATATCGTTTACGAGGATGCGGACGTTATCGTCATCGACAAACCGCGCGGGATGGTCGTTCACCCGGCCGCCGGGCACACGTCGGGCACGGTCGTCAACGCCCTGCTGCACCATTGCCGCGACCTGTCGGGCATCAACGGCGTGCTTCGTCCGGGCATCGTGCATCGGATCGACAAGGATACGACAGGCCTGCTGATGGCCGCCAAAAACGACCTGGCTCACGCCTCGTTGGCCGAGCAGCTGAAAAACCATACGGTCGTCCGCCGATACGTGGCGCTCGCGCACGGCAATCTGCCGCACGATCACGGCACGATCGACGCGCCGATCGGGCGGGATCCCCACGACCGCAAAATGTTTACCGTAACGGACCGGGGCGGCAAGCATTCCGTCACGCATTTCTCGGTGCTCGAGCGGCTGGGCGATTATACGCTGCTCGAGCTAAGGCTGGAGACCGGCCGCACCCATCAGATCCGTGTCCATATGAAGTACATCGGCCATCCGCTTGCCGGCGATCCGGTATACGGCAGGGCCAAAACGATCCCGCTGAACGGACAGGCGCTTCACGCCGCGGTTCTCGGGTTCGAGCACCCGGCAACCGGCGGGCGCCTGCTGTTCGAGGCGCCTGTGCCGGCCGATATGGAGGACGTGCTTCACATGCTGCGCACCCGCTAGCCGGGTGCTTTTGCGTTGCTCCGGGCCGTGTTGCGGATTAATGCAAATTTTTAGCTACTTATTACATTAAGCGGCTGCCGAAAGTGCGCTATGCTATTGACAGCCAACCGGCGGAGAGCCGGATTTTCATGCGAGCAACAGGCTGTTCGCCATATCGCGATACCCTATACCATACCGGAAAGGTGATGCAATCGATGACCCGGATCAATCAGAACTTTTTGGAGCTGCAGGGCAGCTATCTGTTTTCCGAAATCGCCAAACGGCGCACGAAATTCATACAGGAGAACCCGAATGCGGAAATTATCAGCCTCGGCATCGGCGACGTTACGCGCGGCTTGCCGGAGGCGGTAACGAAAGCGATGCATGCGGCGGTGGACGAGCTGGCCCAGCCGGGCACGTTCCGCGGCTACGGACCGGAGCAGGGCTACGATTTTCTGCTGCAGGCGATCGTGGAGCATGACTACAAGGCGCGCGGCATCGACATCGCGACGAACGAGGTGTTTGTGAGCGACGGTTCCAAGTGCGACGTCGGGAATATCCAGGAGATTTTCAGCCAGGATGCCGTCATTGCCGTTCAGGACCCGGTATATCCGGTCTATGTCGATACGAACGTTATGGCCGGCCGCTCGGGCAGGTTCAACAGCGAGACGCACCAGTACGACAACATCGTTTACCTGCGCTGCGATGCAGGCAACGACTTCAAGCCGGCATTGCCGGACCGGAAGGTCGACCTGATCTATCTTTGCTACCCGAACAACCCGACGGGCATGACGCTCACCAAGGCGGAGCTTAAGGTGTGGGTCGACTATGCGAAGGAGAACGGCTGCATCATTCTGTTCGACTCCGCATACGAGGCGTTCATTACGGAGGCGGACGTGCCGCACAGCATTTATGAAATCGAAGGCGCGCAAGAGGTGGCGATCGAGTTCCGCAGCTTCTCGAAGACGGCGGGCTTTACCGGCGTGCGCTGCGCGTATACGGTCGTGCCGCGCGCGCTGAAAGCGAAGGATGCGAACGGGAACGAAGTGGCGGTGGCCGACCTGTGGAACCGCCGGCATACGACGAAGTTCAACGGCGTTTCCTACGTGACCCAACGCGGCGCCGCGGCGATCTACTCGCCCGAGGGCAAACAACAGATCGCTGGGCTCGTCGATTACTACATGACCAATGCCGGCATTATCCGCGACGGCCTGAAATCGCTGGGCCTGCAGGTATACGGCGGTGTGAACGCGCCTTACATTTGGCTGAAGACGCCGAACGGCCTGGATTCGTGGGCCTTTTTCGACAAGCTGCTGGGCGAGGCGAACATCGTCGGCACGCCGGGCGTCGGCTTCGGGCAAGCCGGGCAAGGCTACTTCCGCCTGACCGCGTTCGGCAGCCGGGAAAATACCGAGAAAGCGGTCGAGCGCATCACGAAGCTCAGCCTCAACAGTAGCCAGGCCGCCGGCGGCCTGGCTACTGTTGAGGCTGATGCCCGGCTATTGGCGGGCCGATCTGCTCTTGACTTCGCCGGCTTTACGTGGGATAATTCTTCTAACATGAAGCGCCGATCGCTGTCGATCGGTGACACCAACCAAGTACCTTTAACTCAGTCCCGTGAGGCTGGCAAGGTAACGTGAACCGGATAAGGGATCTCCATCCCTGCGGAGCGGCTTGACATAGCTGCGCCTGGGCGTTCGGGATCATCCTGCAGCCAGTTGACTCCTTGCGGCCTCCGCAAGGAGTTTTTTGCCGTATTTTGGCGGGTTCGGCCGGTCGGGTGTGAGAACCTGCATGACAAGCTTGTCGAGAGGAGACGGCGGCTATGAGCGAGGAACGGCATGTCATTATGGATGAGATCGGCATACGCCGGGCGCTGACGCGAATCGCCCACGAAATATTGGAAAAGAACAAAGGCATAGACGACTGTGCTTTCGTCGGCATCCGTACGAGAGGCATCTACTTGGCGCGCAGAATCGCGGAGCGGATCGCCGAGATCGAGGGCAGAACCGTGCCGGTGGGCGAACTGGATATTACCTCTTACCGGGACGATCGGAAATCCGGAACGATGGGGCGTTACGATGCGGTGAAGCAGGGTGGGGAAGGCGCGCCGGCCATCCGCGACAAGCGTGTGATTCTGTTCGACGACGTGCTCTATACGGGGCGGACGATCCGCGCAGCCATGGATGCGATTATGGATATCGGCCGGCCGAAGTCGATCCAGTTGGCCGTGCTTGTGGACCGCGGTCATCGGGAGCTGCCGATCCGGCCGGATTACGTAGGCAAGAACGTGCCGACCTCCAAGCTGGAAAATATCGAGGTGTCGCTGGCGGAAGTGGACGGCGCCGACAATGTGACGATTCTGGGACAAAGGGGGCAAACCGGATGACGATGACCGCGACGCAATTGAAGGAAAGAAGTCTTCTCGGCCTCAAGGGGCTGCCGGAAACGGAAATCCAGGCGATCCTGGAGCGGGCCGCCTATTGGGAAGAGCTGCCGGAGAAAATCAACCGGATTCTGCCGGATAAGATTGTGGCGAATATGTTTTTCGAGAACAGCACGCGCACCCGGTTTTCATTCGAGGTGGCCGAGAAAAGGCTGGGCGCGGAGGTGCTCAACTTCTCGGCGGCGGCATCGAGCGTGCAAAAGGGCGAGTCGATTTACGATACGGTCCGGACGCTGGAATCGCTCGGCATCGACGCCGGGGTCATCCGGCTGAAGCCGATCGGCGTGCTGGCCGAGTTGGCCGGGAAAATCCGCATCCCGCTCATCAACGCGGGCGACGGCAACAACGAGCATCCGACGCAAGCGCTGCTCGACCTGTACACGATGAAGAAGCAGTTCGGCACGCTCCGCGGCCTGACGGTCGCAATTGTCGGGGACATCCTTCATAGCCGGGTTGCGCGCTCGAATCTCTGGGTCTTGCGGACATTCGGAGCGAACGTCGTATTCTGCGCGCCGCCGAATATGCGGGCGCATGAGCTCGACGCTCCTTATGTCACGATGGACGAAGCGCTGCGCGCCGACGTCGTCATGATGCTGCGGGTTCAGCTTGAGCGTCACGAATCCGGCATGATCCGCTCGGCGGAGGATTACCGCGAGCATTTCGGTCTCACGGCCGAACGTGCCGCACGGCTCGGCAAGCACGCGATCATCATGCACCCGGCGCCGATCAACCGCGGCGTCGAGATCGACGACGAGCTGGTGGAGCATCCGCAATCGCGCATTTTCACGCAGATGAGCCACGGCGTGCCGGTGCGGATGGCCGTTATCGAACGGGCGCTTAAATAAAGGCTGCGGCCGAAGGGAGTGGCTGACAACGATGGCAAGCTGGATTACGAACGGCCAGGTGTGGAACGAAACGGCCGGCCGCCTGGAGAAGAAGCATATACGCATCGAGGAGGGCCTGATAGCGGAAATCGCGGACGGCGATTGGCAGCAGGATGTCGGCGGAGCAGACGTCATTGACGCGCAAAACAAGCTCGTATCGCCCGGATTCATCGATATGCACGTGCATTTGCGCGATCCGGGCTTTGAACATAAGGAAGACATCGCGACCGGCACCCGGTCGGCGGCCAAGGGCGGGTTTACCACCATCGCCTGCATGCCGAACACGCGGCCGGTGACGGATACGCCGGAAACGGTAACCTACATTCTCGACAAAGCGGCCCGCGAAGGCAGCGTGCGCGTACTGCCTTACGCCGCCATCACGAAAAACGAGCTCGGACGCGAGCTGACCGACTTCGCCGCGCTGAAGGAAGCCGGCGCGATCGGCTTCACGGATGACGGCGTCGGCGTTCAGAATGCGCAAATGATGAAGGACGCCATGCGGCTCGCGCATTCGCTGGGCATGCCGATCATCGCCCACTGCGAGGACGATTCGCTCGTCGAGGGCGCCTGGGCGTCGGAGGGCAAGTTCGCCCGCGACAACGGCCTGAAGGGCATACCGAACGAATCGGAAGCGATTCATGTCGGCCGCGATGTGCTGCTGGCGGAGGCGACGGGCGTGCACTACCATGTGTGCCACGTCAGCACGGAGCAATCGGTCCGCTTGATCCGGCTGGCCAAATCGATCGGGGTGCGCGTCACGGCGGAGGTGTGCCCGCATCATCTGGTGTTGTCCGACGAGGACATTCCGGGCATGGACGCGAACTGGAAAATGAACCCGCCGCTCCGGACGCCGCGCGACGTGCAGGCCGTGATCGAGGGGCTGGAGGACGGCACGATCGACATGATCGTGACCGACCATGCGCCGCATACCGCCGAGGAGAAAGCGCGCGGCGTGGACCTCGCGCCTTTCGGGATCGTCGGCTTCGAGACCGCTTTTCCGCTGCTGTACACGAAGTTCGTCCGCACCGGCCGCTGGAGCCTCGGATTCCTGCTGCGGCGGATGACGGCCGATCCCGCGAGGGTGTTCGGCCTGCCGGCAGGCCGGCTCGCCGTCGGAGCGCCGGCGGACCTGACAGTCATCGATCTCGAGACGGAACGGGCGGTCGATCCTGAGATGTTCCTGTCAAAGAGCGGCAATACGCCTTTCGGCGGCTGGAGGCTGACCGGCTGGCCGATCCGCACGATTGTGGGAGGCCGGACGGTTTGGGCGGAGGCGTAACGGCCGGGGCCGAGGCTTTTACCCCGACGTACGCATTGCGCATTCCATACGATTAGCCCGTACGATTAGCCTGACCCGCTCGCCTGACGCGAGATGAACCTATAAATAGAGACCCAAGGAGTGAGTATACGGATGCAAGCAAGATTGTTGTTGGAAGACGGCACGCTGTTCACCGGCAAATCGTTCGGCGCCGAAACGGCCAAAATCGGGGAAGTGGTGTTCAACACCGGCATTACCGGTTATCAGGAGGTACTCTCCGATCCGTCCTATTGCGGCCAGATCGTCACGATGACCTATCCGCTGATCGGCAATTACGGCATCACGCGCGACGACTTCGAGAGCATCACCCCGTTCGTGCACGGCTTCGTCGTCCGCCGCCACGAGCCGGTGCCCAGCAACTGGCGCGCCGAATACTCGCTGGACAGCTTGCTGAAGGAGGCGGGCATTCCGGGCATCAGCGACATCGATACCCGGATGCTCACCCGAATTATTCGCCACCATGGCGTCATGAAAGGCGTACTTACGACCGGCGGCGAATCGAAGGAAGAGCTGCTGGAGCAGCTGCGCGCATCGACGCTGATGACGGACCAGGTGCCGCGCACCTCGACGAAGAGCTTCATCAACGTCCCGGGCGACCGCGAGCGCATCGTACTGATCAATTACGGCGCCAAAAGCGGCATTTTGCGCGACCTGACGAAGCGCGGCTGCGAGGTGATGGTCGTGCCCCACAACACGGCGGCCGAGCAAATCCGCCGCCTCAACCCGGACGGCATCCAGCTGTCCAACGGACCCGGGGACCCGAAGGATGTGCCGCACGCCGTCGATACGATCCGCGAGCTGCTCGGCGAGTTTCCGATTTTCGGCATCTGCCTGGGACATCAGCTGTTCGCGCTCGCCTGCGGCGCCGACACGGAGAAGCTGAAGTTCGGCCACCGCGGCGGCAACCATCCGGTGAAGGAGATCGCAACGGGCCGCTGCTACATCACGTCCCAGAACCACGGCTACACGGTGCGCGAGGATTCCGTCGCCGGAACCGGCCTGAAAGTGACGCATATCAACAACAACGACCGGACGATCGAAGGTCTGAAGCATGAGCGTTTTCCGGCTTTCTCGGTGCAGTACCATCCTGAAGCCGCGCCCGGACCGTTCGACTCCGGGTATCTGTTCGACCAGTTCCTGGAGATGATCCGGGAGTATAAACGCAACAACCCGCAGAAGCCGCGCCAGGCCCGGCTGTCGGAGACGTTGAGAGGAGACCTGCAGCATGCCGCGAAATAACGATTTGAAAAAAATACTCGTCATCGGCTCCGGTCCGATCGTCATCGGCCAGGCGGCCGAGTTCGACTATGCCGGCACGCAAGCCTGCCAGGCCCTGAAAGAAGAAGGCTACGAGGTTGTCCTGATCAACAGCAACCCGGCCACCATCATGACCGACACGAACATGGCCGACAAGGTATATATCGAGCCGATTACGCTCGAGTTCGTCAGCCAGATCATCCGCCAGGAGCGCCCGGACGGCTTGCTGCCGACGCTCGGCGGACAGACCGGCCTCAACATGGCCGTTGAGCTGGCCCGCGCCGGCGTGCTGGAGCGCGAAGGCGTCAAGCTGCTCGGCACGCAGCTGACGGCGATCGAGAAAGCCGAGGACCGCGACCTGTTCCGCGAGCTGATGCGCGAGCTGCAGCAGCCGGTGCCGGAGAGCACGATCGTGACGACGGTGCAGGAAGCGCTGGATTTTGCCAATGAAATCGGCTATCCGATCATCGTCCGTCCGGCCTATACGCTCGGCGGCACCGGCGGCGGCATCTGCGCGAACGAGGAAGAGCTGCGCGAGATCGTGGCCTCGGGCATCCGCTACAGCCCGATTAGCCAGTGTCTGATCGAGAAAAGCATCGCGGGCATGAAGGAAATCGAGTACGAGGTTATGCGCGACGCGAATGACAACTGTATCGTCGTTTGCAACATGGAGAACTTCGACCCGGTCGGCGTCCATACGGGCGACAGCATCGTCGTCGCTCCGAGCCAGACGCTGTCCGACCGCGAATACCAGATGCTCCGTTCCGCGTCGCTCAAGATCATTCGCGCGCTGAACATCGAGGGCGGCTGCAACGTGCAATACGCGCTCGACCCGCACAGCTACCAGTACTATGTCATCGAGGTTAATCCGCGCGTCAGCCGCTCCTCGGCGCTTGCCTCGAAAGCGACCGGCTACCCGATCGCCAAGATGGCGGCCAAAATCGCGGTCGGCTACACGCTCGACGAGATCGTCAACCCGGTGACGGGCCAAACGTACGCTTGCTTCGAGCCGACGCTGGATTACATCGTATCCAAAATCCCGCGCTGGCCGTTCGATAAGTTCATTTCCGCGAACCGCAAGCTCGGCACGCAAATGAAGGCGACCGGCGAGGTTATGGCCATCGGCCGGACGTTCGAAGAGTCGATCCACAAGGCCGTCCGCTCGCTCGAGATCGGCGTGCACCGCCTTCATCTGAAGGATGCCGCCGGTTTATCGGACGAGGTACTGCGCATGCGGCTTGCCAAGCCCGATGACGAGCGCATGTTCCTTGTAGCCGAAGCGTTCCGGCGCGGATACACGCTGCAGGATATTCAGGATACGACGAAGATCGACTGGTGGTTCCTCGACAAAATCGCAGGAATCGTCGTTTTCGAGGAGTCTTTGAAATCGGCCCCTGCGCTGACGCAGGAGCTGCTGTACGAAGCGAAGCGCAGGGGCTTCTCCGACCGCTCGATCGCCGAGCTGCGCCGCGAAGGCGAAGCGGCCGAGCCGCTGACGGAAAACGACGTGCGCGCGCTCCGTCTCGGCTACGGCCTGAAGCCGGTCTACAAAATGGTCGATACGTGCGCAGCCGAGTTCGAAGCGACGACGCCGTACTATTATTCGACCTATGAAATCGAGAATGAAGTGACCCAAACGGATAAGGAAAAAGTGCTGGTGCTCGGCTCCGGCCCGATCCGGATCGGCCAGGGCATCGAGTTCGACTACTCGACCGTGCACGCGGTATGGGCGATCCAGGACGCTGGCTACGAGGCGGTTATCATCAACAACAACCCGGAGACGGTATCGACCGACTTCTCAACGTCCGACCGGCTGTATTTCGAGCCGCTGTTCTTCGAGGACGTCATGAACGTGATCGAGCAGGAGAAGCCGATCGGCGTCATCGTCCAGTTCGGCGGACAGACCGCGATCAACCTGGCCGCGCCGCTGTCCAAAGCGGGTGTGCGCATTCTCGGCTCCAGCCTGGAAAGCATCGACGCCGCGGAGGACCGCAAAAAGTTCGAGGCGCTGCTGCGCAAGCTGGACATCGCGCAGCCGAAGGGCAGCACGGTGACGTCGGTGGATGAGGCGGTTGCCGTTGCCGACGGTCTGGGCTATCCGGTGCTCGTGCGTCCGTCGTATGTGCTCGGCGGAAGAGCGATGGAAATCGTGTATTCCAACGAGGAGCTTCTGAGCTACATGGAGCAGGCGGTGAAAATCAATCCGGAGCATCCGGTGCTGATCGACCGCTACATGCTCGGCAAGGAAGCCGAGGTCGACGCGATCTGCGACGGCGAAACGGTGCTCATTCCGGGCATCATGGAGCACGTGGAGCGCGCGGGCGTCCATTCCGGCGACTCAATCGCGGTCTATCCGCCGCAATCGCTGACGGCGGCGATCAAGGATCAGATTGTGGACATCACGATCAAGATCGCCAAGGAGCTTAAGGTAATCGGCACGGTGAATATCCAGTTCGTCATCCATCAGGACCAGGTTTACGTCATCGAGGTGAATCCGAGATCGTCCCGGACGGTGCCGTTCCTGAGCAAAGTGACGAACGTGCCGATGGCGAACCTGGCGACCAAGGCGATCCTCGGCTCGAAGCTGGCCGACCTCGGCTACAAGCAAGGGCTGTGGCCGGAGGACGAGTACGTGTCCGTCAAGGTGCCGGTGTTCTCCTTCGCGAAGCTGCGCCGCGTCGACCCGACGCTGACGCCGGAGATGAAGTCGACCGGCGAGGTGATGGGCCGCGACGTGCAGTATGCCAAGGCGCTGTACAAAGGCTTGATCGGCGCCGGCATGCGCATTCCGGCGACCGGCTCGATCATCGCGACCGTAGCCGACAAGGACAAGGAAGAGGCGATCGAGATTTTGCGCGGCTTCTACGCGCTCGGCTACAACATCGTCGCGACCGGCGGCACGGCGGCGGCGCTCGAGCAGGTCGGCCTGCGCGTGACGCGCGTCAACAAGCTGAGCGAGGGCTCGCCGAACATTCTCGATATGATCCGGTCCGGACAAGCGCACTTCGTAGTGAACACGCTGACCAAGGGCAAAACGCCGGAGCGCGACGGCTTCCGGATCCGCCGCGAGGCGGTCGAGAACGGGATCGTCTGCATGACGTCGCTGGATACGGTGCGCGCGCTGCTCAACATGCTGGTGACGATCAACTTCTCGTCCCGTCCGATGCCGGTGCTCCAGCCGTAGCGTTTATCGCAAAACACCAAGAACGGCCAACGCTTTGCGTCGGCCGGCCTGTGCGGCCGGCCGTAGCGGCGGATGGCCGTCTTATATGTACATAGTTCAGTTCGCTTGAATCGATGAGAGGACGTGAGAAGATGGGCGCAGCGCTGACGAGGGAGCAGGCGGCGAACCGGATCATGGTGGCGCTGGATTATCCGGACGCGGGAGCGGCCGAGGCGCTGATCGGGCGCTTGGATGGCGTGCCGTGCTGGATGAAGGTCGGCATGCAGCTGTTTTACGCAGCCGGGCCGGGGTTCGTGGCAGGCTTGAAGGAGCGGGGTTACCGCGTATTCCTCGACGTCAAGATGCACGACATCCCGAACACGGTAAAAGGCGGCGCGAACAGTGTCACCCGGCTCGGCGTCGATCTGTTCAACGTTCATGCCGCCGGAGGTGTCGGCATGATGGCCGCGGCGATGGAAGGCGTCGAGGCCGCACTGTCAGGCGCGTCAGGTCCGGAACGGCCGACAGTGATCGCGGTGACGCAGCTCACGAGCACGAGCCGGGCCGTGCTGAACGACGAGATCGGCATTGCGGGGACGGTGGAGCAGGCGGTGCTGCGGTACGCGAAGCTCGCGAAGCAAGCCGGTCTGGACGGCGTCGTCGCTTCGCCGCAAGAGGTCGTCGCCGTCAAGACGGAGTGCGGCGCTTCGTTCGTTACGGTGACGCCCGGCATCCGGCCGGCCGGTTCGGAGACGAACGACCAGTCGCGCATCATGACGCCGCGCGAGGCGTTGGCGCAGGGCACCGATTACATCGTGATCGGCCGGCCGATTACGGCCGCGGCCGATCCGCGGCAAGCGATCGAAACCATTATCGAGGAGATGATCTGACATGCAGCAAGCCCACTTGAACAAGCTGCCCGCCCGCATTGCGGAGCATCTGCTGAATATCGGAGCCGTCGCGCTCCGGCCGACCGATCCGTTCACCTGGTCTTCGGGCATGAAATCGCCGATCTATTGCGACAACCGGCTGACGATGTCGTATCCGGAGGTAAGGGATACGATCGCGGAAGGCTTCGCAGCGGTGATCCGCGACCGATTCCCGGACTGCGAGGCTGTCGCGGGCATCGCGACAGGCGGCATCCCGCACGCGGCTTGGGTGGCGCAGAAGCTGGCGCTCCCGATGCTGTACGTGCGGGACAAAGCGAAGGGCCACGGCAAAACGAACCAGATCGAAGGCTGCTACACGGTGGGGCAAAAGGTTGTACTGATTGAGGACCTGGTTTCCACCGGAGGCAGCTCGCTGAAGGCGGCTGTAGCGGTCCGCGAGGCCGGCTGCAAGGTGCTGGGCACGGTCGCCATTTTCACCTACGAATTTCCGCAGGCGGCCGCCGCGTTCGCGGAGCAGCATATTCCGCTGCACACGTTGTCCAACTACACGGCGCTTATCGACACGGCGCTGTCGCTCGGCAAAATCCGCCAAGAGGACGTCGCGTTGTTGAAGTCATGGCGCGAGAATCCGCAGTCGTTCGGCAAGTAACGATGCGCACGTCACAAAAAAACCCCGATTCGTCAACGAATCGGGGTTTTTTTGTGTATAAAGTCACGGGGTCCCCGAAAAGTAATCGGAATACGCTTCAGAGCTTCGCTTCACTTTTTGGGGATTATTTTGGACTTTTCTTCTTTATTTACATAACCGTTCCTGAAATAACCCAAACTACCGATATCGGTGCAGCACGCACGAGGGGGATGTCCATGGCGGTTTCCGATCATCAGCAATCAATCGTTCTGCTTGACATTAAAAACAGACTGGGTCATCCTCCGGATCTGGTTATCCGCACATGGAATGGAAAAGAAAAGGTTGTTTATCTGTCCACTTTGGTAAATGAGGAACGAGTAGTGGAAGAGATCATCCGGCCTTTGCTTGATTTTTCGACAAAATCATCCGATTCAACCGATTTCGATGCGGTGATCACTTCCTCACAAGTGGAAGCTGCCCGAGGCGCAGATGAACAGATTTCTTCCCTGTTGAAAGGATTCGTTATAGTTCTGGCGTCTGACGGTTCGGTATGGCGGATCAATCTGAAAAACGAAAAAAAACGTTCCATAAACGAGCCTGCCCAAGAGAAGGCGGTGCGCGGCCCCAAAGACGGATTCATTGAAGATCTCGCCACCAATATGGGTCTTGTCAGACAACGATTGCAATCGCAGGACTTGCGTGTTGAGGAACATATTATCGGAGACGCTGCCGGTACAACAACCGTTTTATTTTATGTGCAACCGTATGTGAAGGAAAATATTTTGGACGAAGTGCGCGGCCGTCTGCGCTCCATCCAATTGCAAGCGATTATTGACGCTTCGTACATAGAGGAATGGATAAAGGACAACAGGTGGTCTCCCTTTCCGACGATGGAATATACGGAGCGTCCGGACAAAATGGTATCCGCCATTTTGCAGGGACGGGTCGCCATAATGGCGGACGGTTCCCCTACCTGCTTGCTTGTCCCAACGATATTCGCCCATTTCCTGATGGCCTCGGAGGACCAATATGTGCTGCCGTATGCAGCGACACTCGTCCGTTGGCTGCGACTGATGGCCATGTTCATCGCTTTTGCCTTGCCTTCTCTGTTTATCGCGCTTACGACGATTCATCATGGCATGATTCCTCCGTTCCTCGGGGTCACGATTGCAAAAGCAAGGATAGGGCTGCCGCTTCCCATCGTGATGGAAGTGGTGATGATGGAAGTGCTGATGGAACTTGTCCGAGAGGCCGGCTTGCGAATGCCCGGGCCCTTGGGCCAATCCGTTACGATCGTGGGCACACTGGTGATCGGTGAGGCTGCGGTAACGGCCGGCATCGTTTCAGCCCCCGTCGTCATCGTCGTATCTTTAACGACATTGGCATCCTTCGCCATTCCAGGTTACCACATGGCTTTGGCGATTCGATTGCTGCGCTTTCCCATGATGCTGCTCGCATCCGTGCTGGGACTGGTTGGCATCGTGTGGTATATTATGCTCATTTTGATCCATTTGGGAAGCATCCGTTCTTTCGGCATCCCTTATTTGACACCGGCCGGTCCCTGGTTGAGACAAGACATCAAGGATACCCTTTTTCGTTTGCCGCGCTGGAAATTGAACGGCAATCCTTCGTATGCCCGCCGAAAAAAATAGTACAGGAAGGAACAGGCTATGCAAAATAAAGAACACATCAGTCCTTCACAATTGTTTTGCGTGGCAGTCATGGCCATTTACCCGACCATAATCCTGATGGTTCCCAGTCAACTTCTGAAGGTCAACGGGGATGATGCCCCATGGGTGGCTTTGTTGGCCGCCCTCACCGGTGCGGCATTCGCGTGGGTATCAACATCCATCCATCACAAATTTCCCCAATACCGCATTACAACGACCTTTGTTGCCGTACTGGGCAGATGGGCGGGTTGGCTGTTATGCTTCATCTTTCTCTCCATTTATTTCGGCGCCGGCATTGCCATCTTCAGGGAGTTCGGGGAGATGGCAAGTTGGGCTTTTGCGTTCGGAGATATTCCGATTGGAATCTTTTTAATTATGGGAGGCAT
This sequence comes from uncultured Paenibacillus sp., assembly GCF_963515335.1. Lineage (NCBI taxonomy): Bacteria > Bacillati > Bacillota > Bacilli > Caryophanales > Paenibacillaceae > Paenibacillus > uncultured Paenibacillus sp. Next base: position 15,538 of record NZ_CAUPYC010000057.1, read on the forward strand.
CAATGCGTTTTATCTCAGTTACCACGGCATTGAAGCGATCGCGAGGCTAAGCCAATTAATGCTTCCAATCTCGGTTTTGGCTGTGTTCGTCATGTTCGTTTCAGCTATTCCGTGGATGAATTGGAAATTTGTATTGCCGCCGCTTCCTGAGATGAACAACGAGCTGCTGCGGATGACGCTGCATCCGCTTGCCTTTTTTGCCGAAGGCTTTCTATTGGGAACGATTTATCCTTACGTTCAGCCGGCTGCCCGGGTGCGGCGTTCCATGCTTTACGGGACTCTGATGATCGGCGCAATTTTTACGGTCACGATGATTTCCCTCACTGCCTATTTCGGCGGTACACGAGGAGGAAACATGACTTTTCCGCTTTTGCATCTGAGCAAGGAAATCCGGTACGGCATCTTTCTCAGCCATCTGCAAGTAATCATGGTCCCTTTTCTCGTATCGGTCATATGCATCAAGCAGGCTATTTTCGTCTACACCGTGTCCCTTGGATTCCGCGATCTGTTTCGATTAAAGGATTACCGCCCGCTTTCCTTGTTTATTACCGTCATTTATACCTTACTTGCCTCCCTTCTTTTTAATAATGCGTCCGACTTGTGGCAGTTTATGTCGCAATATCTGATTTACAAAGCTTTTCCGATTCTTCTTGCCGTAACAGGAATTCTTTACATAGCCGTCTTGCTGACAAAAAAGAATCGAAGCGGGGCCACGCAGCATGCGAAAAAATAAAACGCCGCGAATAGGTCTGTTTATTCCGGCATTCATTTTGCTGATGACCGGTTGCTGGCACATCATCCAACCGGAAAATCTCGCAACGATCTCGATGGCCGGTTTCGATAAAGAGGGTGGAGACTACCAAATTACGCTGCAGATTCTCAACCCTGCAGGGATCCCTACTGCCGCCGCCGGGAATATTTCTACCACCGAGAAGCCGGTGCGTTTGCTGACGGCGCGCGGGAAGACGATTTCGGAAGCTGTTCATGAGGCTAACCTCTACAATCCCGGCCACCATTTCTGGGGACATCTTAGCGCTATTGTCGTTGGAGAGACCATGGCCCGCGAAGGACTGGGGGAACTGGTGGACGCATTGGCTCGCAGCACTGAAATGATGGAGACTGCGGATCTTTATATCGCCCGCGGCCTGACGGCGGAAAAGCTGCTGAAAAGCACTGCCGGTCTCAAACCATATCCCGCGGAAGCGCTGCGTAAGATGACGACTTACAGCAGCATGCACACGTGGATGAAAGAGGTTCGGCTGAATCAAGCGTTGCAAACCTTGTCATACAATCCCGGAACGCTCGTCATTCCGGGGCTGGTCCGCATGAATCCGGAAGACCCCTCATCCCCCAATGGCAAGGCGCTCGGGTTAGAGGGGCTTGCGGTTTTATCGAATTGGAAATTGAAAGGATGGATGACCGGAGCGGAGGCCGAAGGGTTTTTATGGATCATGGAACAAATCGAACATCATTCTTTTCATGTACCTTACAAAGAAGGTGTATTCGATGTGGAAGCTCTTAATAACGATACGAAGATAAATATAACAATGAGCGAAGGGAAAGTGAAAAATGTACGCATCCGCGTGACAACGACCGCGCGTTTAACCGAGGTGAAAAACATCAAGATTGACGTGGGCGGCAATCGGAAGCATGCGGAATATGCCGTCAAAACAGCCATTAACGAAGAAATTCAAAGTGCGATCGAAGCTTCATTGAAAAAATCACAGAGACTTCATTCGGATATATTCGGGCTTGGAGAACAGGTGCGCACAACATTTCCGGATAATTGGAAACGGATTAAATATCAATGGAATGACGACCATTTCCCGGAAATTCCTATACACGTTGAAGTGATGTCTACCATTCGCGACTTCGGTGAATTGTTACGCAATATTGATTAGTTGGTTTGACAACATCCTGTGTTTCATGCCGTTCCGTCCCGGGACCGAGAAAAAAAGTACATGTACGACAACAACTGGACCAATGCCGATTTCATTGATTTTGCCGCAACGACGAAGGCGAGCGGCGTAGAATTGCACAGAAGCGAAACGATATGCAGCTTGTTTTGGAATCACATGGTTTCAGGCTGTTGGGTTCAGGCTGTCGAGACTTCTCGACAGTCTTTGATTTTTTAAATTTTCCTTTACCTGTAATCGTAACTTTTTTCCGGGATCCGCCGTCTATACGATAGATGAAGAAAAACTAATGTGAGCAGGACGGAGGGGTCGTAGAGAAACCATGGCGCTGTGGATGCGAAAAAAACAAACGGCCGAACCCGAACCCGCCGAGGAAAAGCAACAGGCATCGGCGCAATTGCAGGTCGCTCGGGACAATGCCGCGCCGGAATCCCCGGTGTCATTGGACGTGAAAACGAAGCCGGACGAAGCGGGTCCCCTGTTGCGGGTGAGCGGCGTGGAGCGCTCCTTTCAGGTCGGCGGGCAGCCGCTGCATGTGCTCAAAGGCATCGATATGGAGCTGCAGCCGCGGCAGCTCGTTATGCTGCGCGGCCGGTCGGGCTCGGGCAAGACGACGCTGCTGAATTTAATCGGCGGCCTCGACCGGCCGACGAAGGGCGAAATCGCGTTTCGCGAGCATCCGTTTCACCGGATGGGCGACGATGACCGGACGGAAGTCAGGCGGCGCGAGATGGGCTTCATTTTCCAGGCGTTCGCGCTTATGCCGCTGCTGTCCGCCTATGAGAATGTGGAGCTGTCCCTGCGGATGGCGAACCGGCCGCGCGCGGAATGGAAAGCCCGGGTGACGGAATGTCTGGAACTCGTCGGGCTCGGCAGGCGGATGCACCACCGGCCGTTCGAGCTGTCCGGCGGTGAGCAGCAGCGCGTCGCGATCGCCAAGGCGATTGCCCACCGGCCGAGGCTGCTGCTGGCAGACGAGCCGACGGCGGAGCTCGATTCCCAGATGTCGGCGCAAATTATGAACGTCTTTCAAACGATTATTCGAACCGAACGCGTAACCATCTGCATGACTACGCACGATCCTACGATTCTGGAGGTTGCCGACCATGTTTACGAAATGGTGGACGGAAAATTCATTGCACGCGCGGAAGGGTAATCCGGCAGGCGCCGGCGCCTCCCGCCCGGCGGCAAGCCGCCGGGCATGGGCGCGCGGCGCGGCCGTGACGATGCTGGCCGTGTCGCTCGCCGTGACGAGCGGCTGCGGACTGCTGCCGAAGGAGGGCGAGGAAGAGGTGCTCCCCGAAATTACGCCGCCGCAAATCTCGAAAAAGCCGGAGTACGAGGTAACCACCACGACGCTCGAAACGAAAGTGCAGGGCCTCGGCAAAGTGATGTCAAAGCAGGAAGAAACGCTGTTTTTTACGCTTGACAACATGCGGCTGAAGACGCTGAATGTGAAGCCCGGCGATCAGGTTGCCGCGGGCGAAGTAATCGCAACGCTCGATGTGGAGACGATGCAGAAGGATCTTCGGAGCAAGCGGCTGGCGTTCCGGAAGGCGGAGGCCGGCATGAAGGAGACGCTGCGCAAGCGCGATGAAATGGACCCGATCGAGTTCGAGGAGGCGGCCATTGCGTTCGAGGAGCAGCGCCAGGCCATCGTCGACCTGGAGAACGAGATTGCCAAGGCGACGCTGACGTCTCCGCTCGCCGGAACCGTCGTTCAGTTGAACGTGCAGAAGGGCGATGCCGTTAAAGCCTACGATCCGGTTGCCGTTATTGCCGATACGGGCAATCTCGTCGTCGCGGCTACGCTGTCCAAGGACGACCTTGCCAAAGTATCCGTTGGGATGCCGGCCGTCGTTTCCGTTAACAATGCCGAAGCGAAGGAAGGCAAAGTGTCGCAATTGCCGATGACATCGGGCAACGATCAGAACGGCAACGGCGGCGCAGGCGGCGGATTTCCCGGCGGCGGCGGGGAAGCGGGCGGCAAAAAGCTTGATCGTCCCGAGGATTATTTGCAGGTGGACATCGGAGCTTTTCCGAAAGGCGTTACAAGGGGAACTCCGCTGTCGGTGAGCGTTATTATCCAGCGGAAGGCGAACGCCGTCGTCATACCGCTTGCCGCGCTGCGGTCGATCGGATCCCGGACCTATGTGCAGGTGATCGACGAGAACGGCAAGCGGGAGGTTGACGTGGCGGTCGGACAGCAAACGTCGACGCAAGCGGAAATTCTGGAAGGATTGACGCCGGGACAGAAAGTCGTAGGTCGATAACGGATGGGTGTGCCGCTATTACGATTTCTATTCCGCAAAATGTGGAACACGAGATGGCTGACCTTAAGCACGATGGCCGGCCTGATTATCGCGGTGGCATTCGCCACCAGCATACCGATGTACGCCGACGGCGCGCTGAAGCGAGTCGTCGCTGAGTCGCTCCAGGAGCGCAGCGCCGGTCTGCCGGCAGGCTCGCTTCTGATGCGTTACCAATCGTCCGGCGCCGAGAAAACCGATTTGCAATCGCTCGGCGAACTGGAGCGGTTCATCAAGACGGAATTGCCTCGCCGCATCGGTTTTCCCTATCAGAGCTTCGTCGGCAGCCTTTCGATCCGGGGCTCGGAGGTCGTGCCGGTCGATCCGTCGAAGGTGGACGCCAGCCGGATGCGGCAGCTGACGCTTATGTCGATGTCCGGATTGGAGAAGCAAACCGAGCTGATGCAGGGACGCTGGTTCGGCAGCGGCGAAGGCGGCGAGGTGCTGGAAGCCGTCATGCTGGAAGAGGCCATGTTCCGAAACGATATCCGCATCGGCGATGAATTCGATTACCCGGTGTACGGGGGTCTCAACATCACGGTGAAGGTGAAAGTCGTCGGCGCCGTGAAGCCGTTGAAGGACACCGATCCTTATTGGTATCAAGGGCTCGAGTCGCTGATGGGCACGCTGCAGATCAGCGAGGCGGCTTTCAAGAAGCAGCTTCTTGAGAAGCGCGGCATTCCGGTCAACAATGCGAGCTGGTATTATGCCTTCGATCTGCGCGAGATCAAGACGAGTCAGCTGTCTCCGCTCGGCCGCACGTTGGACCGGCTTAACATCGAGCTGTACCAGTTGCTCAAGGATACGCGCATCGAGATTTCGTTCGCCGACACGCTGGCCGATTTCAAGCGGCAGAGCCTGCAGCTGCAAACCCTGCTGTTCACGCTCGCCGCGCCGATGATCGCGATGGTGTTCTACTACATAGCGATGAACGCCCGGCAATCGCTGGAGAAGCAGCGAAGCGATATTGCGGTTCTGCGCAGCCGCGGAGCCGGCACCCGGCAAATCATACTCATCTATACGCTCGAAGGGCTGCTGCTGGGGCTGATTGCGATTGCGACCGGGCCGTTCCTCGGCTGGTTTATGGCCAAGAGCATCGGCTCGGCCAACGGTTTCCTGGCGTTCGTCGACCGCAAAGCGATACCGGTCGGATTCTCGACCGAGGCGATCGTCGCCGGACTTGCGGCCGTCCTGCTCGCCGTGCTGTCAACGGTCGTGCCCGCCGTCGTTTACGCGAGGCAGTCGATCGTCGGCTATAAACAGCAGCTCGCACGATCCGACAGACGCCCGTTCTGGCAGCGCTGGTTCCTGGATGCCGCACTGCTCGGTCTGGCCGGCTACGGCTGGTACATGTTCAACGAACGGCAGATGCTGACGTTCCGAACGGGCATGACGACCGATCAGCTCAACGTGAACCCGTTTCTGTTTTTTGTCCCGGCCTTGTCGATATTCGCGCTGGGGTTGTTCTTCCTGCGGGTATTTCCGCTCTTGTTGAAGCTTTTCAATCGGATCGGCAAACGATTTTTGCCGGTGCCGCTCTTTTTGACGCTTACCCAGCTGTCGCGTTCCTCCAAAGCGTATTACCCGCTCATGATTTTGCTCATCCTGACGCTCGGCCTGGGCGTATACAACGCATCGGCCGCGCGCACGATCGACCTGAACTCGACCGAGCGCACGCTGTACCGCTACGGCAGCGACGTCATCATTCAGACGGTGTGGGAGGGCCGGGCGGAGATTCGTCCCGGCAGCCGCAATTCCGGCGGGGGAGGCGGCAACGGCGGCGGCAATCCGGGCGGTGGCGGTGGCGGCAATCCGGGCGGCGGCGGTGGCGGCAATCTCGGAGGAGGCGGCCAGGCGGCCCCGACCCGCATCAATTACACGGAGCCACCTTTTGAAATATTCCGCTCGCTGGAGGGCGTCGATTTCGCGGCGCGCGTCCTGCAGACCAAAGGCAACGTGGTCATCTCGGGCAGGTCGGCCGGCCAGGGAACGCTGATGGGCATCGACAACGTCGATTTCTCGAAGGTCGCCTGGTTCCGCGATGACCTGTTCCCGGCGCATCCGTTCCGGTATCTGGACCTTTTGGGCGAATACGAGCAGGCGGCCATCGTCCCGTCCGGCATTGCCGAGAAGTTCCAGTTGAAGCCGGGCGATCTGGTCTCCGTCGGCTTGGGCGACGGTATGATCGAATTCGTCATTGTCGGCATCCTGCCTTATTGGCCGTCGCAATATCCCGATCAGTCACCGTTCGTTATCGCGAATTTGGATTACATTTACGATCAGGTGCCGCTTATTCCCTACGAGGTTTGGCTGAAAATGAAGCCGGACGCCAAGGTGGCGCCGATCGTGACGAAGCTGCTGGACAACGGGATCGAACTCGCTTCGGTGAAAGACGTGCGCTCCGAATTGATTGCGCAGTCGAAGCATCCGACTCGCGGCGGCGTTTTCGGGATTCTCAGCCTCGGCTTCATCGTTTCGGTGCTTGTATCCTTATCCGGCTATCTGCTGTACTGGTTTTTCAACCTGTCTGGGCGCATCGTGCAGTTCGGCGTGCTGCGGGCGATGGGGCTCTCGCGGAAGCAGCTGACCGGCATGCTGCTCCTCGAGCAGCTGTTCACCGGAGGCCTGTCGATCGTGCTCGGGCTGCTGATCGGCAGGGTAACGAGCATCTTGTTCCTGCCGTTCCTGCAGACGAGCGAGAACATCGATAATGCGGTGCCTCCGTTCCGCGTCGTCTTCGAGGAACAGGATATGCTGCAGCTGTACGGCGTCATCGGCTTCATGCTGTTGACCGGAGCGGGACTTCTCTTCCTGCACATCCGCAGGCTGCGCGTCCATCAAGCGGTAAAGATGGGGGAGGAGCGTTAGGCCATGACCACAACGACAACGGACACCACGATGATCGAGTGCGAGGGACTTGTAAAAATCTACAAAAGCGACGAGCTGGAGGTCGTTGCCCTGCAAGGGCTGAACCTGACGGTCAGGCAGGGTGAAATGATGGCGATCATCGGCAACAGCGGCAGCGGCAAATCGACGCTTCTCAACATATTGGGCGGCCTGGACCGGCCATCGGCCGGTCAGGTCAGCGTCGGTTCATGGGATCTGCTCAAAATTACCGACGAGCAGCTAGTCCGCTACAAGCGGGAGACGGTCGGCTTTATCTGGCAAAATAACGCGCGCAACCTGCTGCCGTATTTGTCGGCGCTCGAGAACGTCGAAATGCCGATGATGCTGTCCGGGAAGACGGACCGTGCCTACGCCATGCAGCTGCTGGAATGGGTAGGCTTGTCGAAGCGCATGCATAACAAGCTGCATCAGCTTTCCGGAGGGGAGCAGCAGCGCGTGGCGATCGCGATCTCCTTGTCCAACCGGCCGCTAATGCTGCTCGCGGATGAGCCGACGGGCTCGGTCGACTCCCGAACGTCCGATCTTATTATGGATATTTTCAGGCGGCTCAACCGGGAGCTCGGCGTCACGATCGTCATCGTGACGCACGATCTGTCGCTGGCCGGCAAGGTTGACCGCGTGGTGGCGATCCGCGACGGCCTGACGAGCACCGAATTTGTCAAGCGCAATCCGAATCTGGATCTCGCGTCGGCCGAAGGCGCCGCGCACGGCGGGCTCAAGGAGGTTCATGAGGAATATGTGGTCGTCGACCGCGTCGGCCGGCTGCAAATTCCGAAAGATTATTTACTCTCGCTCGGCATCAAGGACAAAGCAACGATGGAATTTGACGGGGAGAAGATCATCATTACGGCACCGAAAGCATTGGAGGGGTAAATGTATGGAAACGATGAACAAAACCGCCGGTCAACCCGGCAAGCTTCGCCGGCCGCTGCTCGTCACCTTGGCGATCGTTATGCTCGGTTCGCTGCTTGCCGCGTGCAGCGGCGCGGGCGAGGGCAGCGGGGCGGAAACGCGCGTGCTGCGGGTCGGGACGCTTTACGGCAGCCCGCAGGATGAGGTGTGGTTCCGGCAGCAATATACCGATGCGTATGAACTGATAAATGATAATATCGAAATCGAAATCGTATCCGCCATCGACTATAACGAGCAGCGTTTCATGACGCCGGAGGAGCAGAAGAAGCAGCCGGACGTCTATGAAGAGCTGAAAAAAATGCTTACCGGCAACAACCCCGTCGACGTTATGGTAGTCGACTACAACTACCTGCGGCGCATGGTTCAGGATAACCTGCTGCAGCAGCTCGATCCGCTTATCCAGAAGGACAAATTCGACTTGAGCGACTATGTGCCGACGGTCATTGAGGGGATCAAGGCGGTCGGAGACAATAATCTGTACGCGTTGACGCCGACCTTCAGTTCTTCCGCGTTGTTCTATAACAAGAAGCTGTTCGCCGACGCGGGCGTTCCGGTACCTACCGACGGCATGTTCTGGCCGCAAGTATTCGACCTTGCCGGAAGGGTCGCCAAGGGCGAGGGCAAAGACCTCAAATACGGTATCAGCATTAACCGCTGGGGCGGAGACGGGTTCTACGATCTTCAAACGTACACGGGGCCGTTGCAATTGAGGATGTTCGATGAAGCAGGGGAGAAGATGCTCGTCAATACGCCGCAATGGGAGAAAGTATGGACCGACATCGCCAACCTGTACAAAAACAAGGTAGCGCCGAACATGAACGAGATCCAGACGGATATGCCGGCTCCGGAGCCGGGCCAGCCGTATAACCCGTATCAGGGCGACTTGTTCATGAGCGGCCGGGTGGCGATGATGGTTGCGGAGTTCGGCTATATCACGGAGCTTGCGCAAGCGAAGGAAGCCGAAGGCAAGCTCGAGGGCTTCACGGCGGTTGACTGGGACGTCGTTACGGTGCCGCAGTTCGAGGAAGCGCCGGGCGTCGGAGCGATGATCGGGCTCAACTCGCTGATGGGCATCAACAGCAAGGCGCCGAATCCGGACGACGCTTGGGAATTCGTAAAGTTCATGAACAGCAAGGAATGGGCGAAGCTGAAGTCCCGCAGCATGTGGGAGATGACGGCGCGCAAGGAATTCCTGAAGCCGAAGGACGGCCAGACGTTTAATATCGACGCCTTTACGAAGCTGAAGCCGATCCCGCCGCAGAGCGCCAATCTGGAGAAGCTGTACCGCGAGAAGCCGAACATCTGGCAGGTGCAAAATATCGGCCAGCCGCTGTTCCAGGAGGTTATGAAAGGCACCAAGACGGTGAAAGAGGCGCTTGCCCAATGGGAAACCCAAGGCAACGCAATGCTGCAGCAAATCAAAACGAATCCGGACGGCCCGCTGAATCCGATCGAGGGCGGTGTCGGGGCGGACATTTACAGCAAATAATCGCCATATGGTACAACCGCGGCAAGGCGCTTTAAGGCGTCCTTGCCGCGGTTTTTAGGTCTGATTGCGGTCCGGGCTAGCTGCCGGAGAGTCGAAACGTCCGGTAAATGCTCCATACGCCGCCTTCGTCGGCTGTAAGAAGGTGTACCGCGTCGATGGCCGATTCATAGTCAAGCGGCCGATTCCGCAAGCTTCCGTACAAATCGTTCAGCTCATCCGCCGAGAGACCACGTCCAAGCGTGACGTGCGGCGTGTACACGTAAGCGGCTTGTTCCACCGTCAGAACGCCCTGGCAAACGGCCTTATGCAGATTGACCATCGGCTCGGGATCCCGCAGCGCCATGTATACGACATGGCTGGCGGGATAGAAGCTGGATATCCGGTTGAAGCGGACGGTGAACGGACCGACCGTTCGCGCTGCCGATTCGAGCTGCAAGATGGCCTCGGCGGCCTGGTCGCCGGTCCATCTCTCGGCCTCGCGCACCGTCAGATGCGGGGGAATAAGCGAGTATTGCGCATCATACCTTTTGCGGTAGCTGTCTGCGAAAGACTGAACCTCGGGCGCAGGAAATACGGCGATTCCGTAACGCATGGCGATCGACCTCCCGGTGATGATGTCTTAACATCATTATAAACCGATTTTGCTTGATTTTCCCGAATTCCGGGTATTCTAATACAAACACGGGTCCGTCTTTTTCAGATTGGACGCCTGTAGAAACGGAAACAAGCATGCTTAAGGGGGATATCAAGTGCGCTGGATTTACTGGGTGCGTTTGTACGAGACGAAATTCCAGGCGGGCTGCCTCGTGAAACGGATGGAGAACGACTGGTGGGTTTACGGCTACGATTGCCCTCGGGAGATCGAGGTGTTCAAATCGAGGAGAGGGCGTTATGGTGTACGTTTCCTGCAGTAAAGGCATGGTAAAGGGATGAAGATTTGGGGCCAGAGCTAATTGCGATGTCCGGCAAGCCGGACGGGACAAGGGAAGCGGGATTAGGC
>NZ_CAUPYC010000058.1:0-26041 GCF_963515335.1 uncultured Paenibacillus sp.
GACGCTGCACGATCGGGTAGTCACAAGCTCCCACTTCAAACGATAGTTAAGTGGGGGTCATTGACAATAGCTCCTGAAGCCGGTTGAACCGGAAGCACAACATAGAATCACACACATAGAATCACACACAGAGAATCACACACAGAGAATCACAGCACACAATTAGAACATGGGAACAAAAGGGGACACGCGCCATGAAAATAAGAGTATCTGCCGTACAATACCATCTGCATACGATCGATTCGTTCGAGGCGTTCGCCGGTCAATGCGACCATTACGTGAGAACGGCCGAGGAGTTCGGGGCGGAGTTCGTGCTGTTCCCCGAATTTTTCACGACCCAGCTCATGTCGATCGGGGATGCGGAAGGACGGGTGCTCGGCATCGAGGGCTTGCCGGACTTCACCGAACGCTATCTGGAGCTGTTCACCTCGCTGGCCGAACGGACCGGCATGCATATCATCGGCGGCACGCACGTTGTCCGCCGGAACGGCAAGCTGTACAACACCGCCCATCTGTTCTATCCGGACGGCAGGGTGGCGGAGCAGCCGAAGCTGCATATCACGCCGACGGAAGTGAACGAGTGGAACATGGCGCCCGGCGAAGGGCTGAATGTGTTTGAAACTGCGAAAGGCACGATCGCGATGCTGACGTGCTACGATATCGAGTTCCCGGAAATCGTCCGGATGGCGCGCGCCAAAGGGGCGGACGTCATTTTCTGCCCGTCGTGCACCGACGACCGGCACGGATTCCACCGAGTGCGGTACACGGCTCATGCGCGCACGATCGAGAACCAGGTGTATGTCGTGACGACGGGGACGGTGGGCTCGCTGCCGACGGTTGATTTCATGCGCGGCAATTATGGCCAGGCGGCGGTTATATCGCCGAACGACATCCCTTTTCCGCCGCGCGGCATCGTCGTCGAGGGCGAGATCAACGACGACATGATCGTGACCGCCGACATCGACCTGCAGCTGCTGTACGAGGTGCGGGAGCGCGGCTCCGTCACCACGTGGCGCGACCGGAGAACCGATCTGTACACGGATTGGAAATAAACGAAGCGAACCCCCTTGCCGTAAAGTACTGGAACGATGACGGCTTTATATGAAGGAACGTTAACTTTACAACGTACTGCCTCTCCTTCTGTAGTACTTCCTGGCAGCTAAATCAGGGAGCTGCCGGATTTCGGCGTCAAGGTGCTGCCGTCCTTCCGTCCGGACAAGGGGCTCGAGCTGCGTCGGCCAACGTTCGGCCCGTGGATCCGCAAGCTGGAGGAGGCGGCCGGGATGCCGGTGACGTCTTACGGACTGCTGCTGATCCTCGGACGCTTGTACGCCGATCGGGGCTGGGCCATGCAGTATCATATGAACGCGTCGCGCAACAACGAGGCGCCGGACGACTTCGAGCTGCTGGGCGGCATGGTGCGGAACATCGGTTATTTCAATGCGAAACATTATTTTGCCTTCGACCGGCAGAAGGACGGATCGGAGCGGGTCGCGCTATAGCCCGCCTGCGCGCCGTCGGTGAACCTCGTGCTCAAGGACGCTGCCGCGGCAGCGTCTTTTTGTATGCTTCGGGGGTCATGCCGGCGAAGGCCTTGAACGCGCGCGTAAAATGCGACGGGTGCTTGAAGCCGGTCTCGTAGCAGGCCTCCGTCACCGTTTTGCCGGCATCGAGCAGGAACAGGATTTTGGCCTGGTTGATGCGGCGGTGGTACAGAAAGTTGAAAATGGTGAAGCCGGTCACCTCTTTGAATATTTTCGTCATATAAAACCGGTTCAGGTGAAGCTCCCGTTCCAGCTTGTCCAGATGAATGTCCTGCATATAGTTGGCTTCGATGTAGGCCGCAATCTTCTGTACGTTTTGCTCCTTGACCCCGGCGGGCTCGGCGATCTGCGGCTCGCGGTCCGCGCAAAGCTCGTAAATCGTATGCAGCAAATCGAGAAAAACGATCAGGAACCGGTTGTAAGCAAGCGAATCCTCGCGTTGATATAGATGGCAGAGCGTGTCGAGCAGCGCTTCGATATGCTCTTTGTCCGCGCCTTGGAGCCGAAGCCTGGTGTTGCCGAGCTCCTGAAAAGGAGCCATCAGGTTCAGGGTGAATGGAGGCCGCATCATCCCGGAAACGAAGGAGGGCTCGAAATGGACGATCGTCCGGTCATAAGGCTGCCGGCAGTCGATCTTGGGCGAATGAAGCGTCATGCCGTGCATGAGGATCAGGTCGCCGGGCGCAAGCGTCCAGATCCGGCCGCCGATCAGGTAGGTGCACGAGCCGCCGTGGAAATAGTAGATTTCGTAGTGGGAATGGGAATGAAACGCGGCATCCGGATATTGCTCCCAATTGCGCATCGCCTCAACAGGCAAATGATATTTATCGCTCAGAGTCATCGGTCACCCCGCCGGTAAAAGCTTCTATATACCGCCTATTGTAGCACATCGCCCGCTTTTTCGGGATGGCGGGTCTGGACGGTGTTCGCAGGCAATACGTCAATCAGAGTCAAGTGAGGACGACCGAAGGGCTACGACATGAAAGAAATCCGGCGGGGAGTCATGCTACGATGGATGCAGTATTTTGGAAACGCATTCTAGCGTGAGTGATACGCACGGAAAGGTGGAGCGGGGATGCATTCATTTCGGGTTGGTGTGGTCGGTCTGGGCAATATGGGCTCGGTTCACGCGAAGGCGCTGGCCGAGGGGGAAATCCGGGGAGCGGTGCTGGCCGCGGTCTGCGATGCAGGGAAGGAGCGGCTGGATTGGGCGAAGGAGCAGCTTGGGGGAGAAATTGCGCGGTTCACGGATGCGGATGAGCTGTTCACATCGGGCACTGTCGACGGGGTGCTGATCGCTACGCCGCATTACGATCATCCGGCGCTGGCGCTCCGCGCATTCGCACAGGGGCTTCATGTGCTGATCGAGAAGCCGGCCGGCGTATATACGAAGCAGGTCCGCGAAATGAACGAAGCGGCCGCCGCTTCCGGCAAAGTGTACGGCATCATGTACAACCAGCGGTTGAACCCGATGTATCTGAAGCTGCGCGAGTTGGTGCGGTCCGGCGAGCTCGGGGAAGTGCGGCGTACGAACTGGATTATTACGGATTGGTACCGGTCACAGAGTTACTATGATTCGGGAAGCTGGCGCGCGACTTGGGAAGGGGAAGGCGGCGGCGTGCTGATCAATCAGTGCCCGCATCAGCTTGACCTGTGGCATTGGACGACCGGCTTGAAGCCAAAAAGACTGCGCGCCTTCTGCCACTTCGGGAAGCACCGCAACATCGAAGTGGAGAACGAGGTAACGGCTTACGTGGAATATGAGAACGGCGGCACCGGCGTCTTTATCGCGACGACAGCGGAGGCGCCGGGAACGAATCGGTTCGAGGCGGCCGGCACGCGCGGCAAAATCGTTATCGAGCAAGGCAAGCTTTCATTCTGGCGGCTCGGGATGTCCGAGCCCGAGTTCAATGCGACGTATCGGGGCGGCTTCGGAAGTCCGGAATGCTCTCCGGTTGACGTGCCGGTGGAAGCGGGAGAAGGACCGCAGCATCCGGGGATTATGCAGGATTGGACGAACGCCGTTCTGCAGGGTACACCGCTTGTCGCGCCAGGTGAAGACGGCATTCACGGGTTGATGCTGTCCAATGCCATGCTGCTGTCGACGTGGACGGACGGCTGGGTCGACTTCCCGATCGATGAAGAGCGGTTCTATATGGAGCTTCGGAAACGGATCGAGCAATCGCGTGCTGTCAGGTCGGGTGCGGCGTCCGCAGCCGGAGGTGGCGGCGTATGACGCGGGCGGACGGCATGAATTACGCGCCGCAGGGCAAGCCGCGGCCGGTTGTCGGGAAAGGCGAGTTCCGGTTTGCCGCGACCGCCTTGGAGCATGGGCATATATACGGCATGTGCAACGGATTGATTGAAGCGGGCGGCACGTTGACGAGCGTCTATGATCCGGACCCGGACAAGGTTGCACGGTTTGTGGAGGCCTACCCGGGTGTCCGGGCGGAGGCGTCCGAGCAGGAGCTGCTGCAGGATCCGGATATTCATTTGATCGCGGCCGCTGCCGTTCCTTCGGACAGGGGACCGCTGGGCGTGCGGGTAATGAAGCACGGGAAGGATTATTTTACGGACAAAACGCCGTTTACGACGTTGAACCAGCTGCGGACGGCGCGGGAGACGGCGGCGGCGACCGGGCGCAAATACATGGTGTACTACAGCGAACGGCTGCACGTGGAGAGCGCGATCCACGCCGGCGACCTGGTGGCGGACGGCGCCATCGGGCGCGTCGTGCAGGTGCTCGGGCTGGGCCCGCACCGGCTGAACGCGCCTTCGCGGCCCGAATGGTTTTTTCGGAAGGAAGCCTATGGCGGAATCCTGTGCGATATCGGCAGCCATCAGATCGAACAGTTTCTGTTCTTCGCCGGCTGCCGGGACGCGAAGGTCGTGCACAGCAAGGTGGCCAATTACCGGAGCAAGGACTATCCGGAGCTAGAGGATTACGGCGACGCGACGCTCGCGGGCGATAACGGGGCGACGAATTATTTTCGCGTCGACTGGCTGACGCCGGACGGCCTCGGCACATGGGGGGACGGCCGCACGGTCATACTCGGCACGGAGGGCTATATTGAGCTGCGCAAGTATATCGATATCGCGCGCTCGGGGGCCGGCGACCATTTGTATCTTGTGAATGGTGAAGGTGAAAGGCATCTGGAGCTGGCGGGCAAGGTCGGGTTCCCTTTCTTCGGCCGGCTGATTCTGGATTGCCTGAACCGGACGGAGCATGCGATGACGCAGGAGCACGCCTTCAAGGCGGCGGAGTTGTGCCTGCACGCGCAAGCCCAGGCGGTACGGGTGGAGTAGGGTAGGGGGGCGGCTGTACGGTTTCGGTCGCGGGAAGCGGGATTTTGCGTGTTACAGCGTGCGAAAGTGGGGGAGAAGGAGTAGGGTCCGGTTGAATTCAGGTTGGGGGTAGACGACGCATGAGAAAAAGCCAAATCGCGGCACAACTGTACACGCTGCGCGATTATGCAAGGACGGCGGAGGAGTTGGACCGGACGTTGGCGAAGGTGGCGGCGATCGGCTACCGGGCGGTGCAGGTTTCGGGCATCGGCCCGATCGCCCCGGCCGACGTCAAGGCTTCCGCCGAACGGCATGGGCTCGGCATTTGCGCTACGCATGTAGGCTACGGTCGATTGAAGGATGAGCTCGACGCAGTGATTGAGGAGCACAGGATGTGGGGCTGCCGTTACGTAGGCCTCGGTATGATGCCGGCGCAGTTTCTGCAAGCAGGCCGGGAGGGATATGCGGCGTTTGCGAAAGATATTGCGCAGGTTGCGCATCGTCTGCAGGAGGAGGGGCTGCAGTTCATCTATCACAATCACAAAATTGAGTTCGAGAAATACGGCGGCGGTTCGACGGGGATGGATTTGCTGCTGCAGGGTACGGACAGGAACGATTTTCACTTCGAGCTCGACACTTATTGGGCCCAAGCCGGCGGGGCGGATCCCGCCGCATGGGTGCGCAAGCTGGCGGGCCGCATGAAAGTGGTGCATCTGAAAGACATGGCCGTCGTGCAGGATAAGCAAGTCTACGCCGAAATCGGCGAAGGCAACATGAATTGGGACGCGATTCTTGATGCATGCCGGGCGATCGGTACGGAATGGTACGTCGTCGAGCAGGACGAATGCCTGCGCGACCCGTTCGAAAGCCTGGCGATCAGCTATCGGTATTTGGTTCAGAGGGCGGAGAATTGAATACACGCGTTTGGCGAAGGGCTGTCTCTCAAGATTCACTTGGAGGCAGTCTTTTGCCATCGTCATCGGGATATTATGAAGGCATAGCTTAAGTTGAATTAGGCATTATATCCTGGTTACCCTATTGTCTATTGGATTGCCATGAGATATAGTAAATGGTAAAAAGCTGTCGAATTTGAGCGACGGGAGTGTCTGAATGGACATCGTGCTGTACATGGGCTTCTCCATATTGGAAGTCTGCGCCATGTTTTATATGATCTTTCGAATTTTCAAAATCGACATTATGGTAAAAGAATTTATATTTGCCAGCACGATCATGGCGTTTATTTCTTATGTCCTTAGAGCGGAATACCAACTCCCTTATGTCGACGTCATGATTCAGGCCTCGCTAATGCTCTCGTTTATGTGGATGCTGTTTCGAATTCATATTTTCTACGCAACTATACTGACGGGAATGGCTTATCAAATCTATATGTTGATTCAAACAATGTATTATTTTCTCTTGGTCCTTTTGGGAGGCCTCAACGAAGGAGTTCCTCTTATTTCCGACATAAGTACTTACCTGATGCAGACTCTTTCCGCGCTTACCGCTTTCTTGATTGGCGGCTACATACATCGTAAACGTCTCGGATTTATTTTTGTGCCTGACAAACCTAGAGGAAAACTTCAATTGCGAAGAAGGGATATTATTCTCTTCGCGCTTAACTTGCCTGCATTAGGCATATTATCGGTAGCTTTATATTTCGTTACGCACTATTCGACTTTCTTCTACGTTTTTCCAATAGGGTATGCCATAATTTTATCCGCCTATCTTTATATATCGTACAAAAAGGATATGGAAGACTATGGATAGTATATCCTTTAAAATTGCCAGGGCTATTAAAAATGCAGACCCTGATCATACGAGTTCTATTGAGGTTATGCAATATGCTCTTTCAATTATACTAAATACGTTGTTTATTGTTACCGTCTCTCTTGTTGTCGGTTGGCTAACGGGTCGTTATCAGGAAACCTTAATCACCTTAGCGGCTTTGGTTATTATGCGAATGGCTTCCGGGGGACGACACTTGTCAGAGGCATGGCAGTGCAATATCGTTTCCATCTTATTATGCGTGGGGGTGCCGATCATTGCGGCCTCTATTTCCGGCAATATTTTGCTTATTATGAACATGCTATCGCTTTCAATCATGTTAATGTTTGCACCGAGTCCGGATCCCAGTGTGCATATACCGAGTAAAATTTTTCCCTATCTGAAGACACTCTCTGTAATCCTCGTAGCAAGTAATTTTTTAATCGGTTCTGCCGTTATAGGATTCGCCTTTTTTGTGCAGTCCTTAACAATAATTCCATTCGGGAGGAGAGATAAACCATGAAAAAGGCAGCGGCACGATTTGCATCTTCCGTATTGGCTAAATGTTCGGTTGCATTTGTATCCATTTTGAAACCGTACTTTCATAGCCCGCAACCGCCGAAAGAACTCCGGAAGTAATTGAAAGGGAACGGAGCGTAAGAGGAATGAGAGTGTTGAACCAGGACGGGGATTCCGTTGAAATCCGCGAGGAGGATATTTTGTATTTTTCTAGCTACAAAAATACGATATCCGTCCAAACCGCAGCAGGCGAGTTCATTTATCCAGCCAGCCTGTCCGACGTTCTCGCCGCCTATGGAAACTCAGGTTTTGAACGATTGGACCGCTCGAATGTGGTGAACTTGAAGAACATAACCGATTATGACAAGGATCTCAAGGTTGTCCGGTTTGGCAATCTTCCCGCTTACGCCACCGTTTCGGAATCCAACGCTCCAAAAATCAAACGAATACTCGAGTCAAGAAAACAAGAGGGCCCGACCTGAAAAGGACGGGTCTTCTTGCATGAGTTGACATTATATTCAATGGCTTTGAGTTGTAAAGAGGGATTTAAATGATGAAACCGGTCCGCCGAACCGGGCTGCATTATGGTATCCTTAGCTCAAGCAGTCAAAAATGTTCATGGCGTGCAGTACCTTTGCCGTCCATGTCGGAAAGCGGTGATGAGCAGATGCCGGAAAACAGCGAAGTTACACGTAGAACATCAGCGCTCGAATCGTTGAACGATGAACAGCTTTTGTCCGTTTATTCGGATGCGGTGCAAGCCGGAATACCTGGAGATTTTATCGAACTGCTTCGCAGGGAACTGCAACACCGGCAGCTGGCCGAGCCATCGTAGTAATTTCACGTAATGTCCGCAAATCGGCAAATGAAATATGTGCGAGCACATGGCTGTTCCAACGCCCCGGCGATGGAGCGGCCATTTTTTGTACGGCCGATAGGCCGATAGGCTATCTCCGTGCACCTAATCATTTTTAGGGAAAGTTGTTCATTAATAAGGAAAAGAGATCCCAATAATTTTGTAACCAGACCTGAAACCGGGGGAATAGGGAACATTTTTCTCTATTAGCGAAATTCAGGTCATTATTAGGGAACGAAGTTTACTAATAACGGTTTCATGTACTTCCGGGCTTTTGAATAGAGAAATCACTTCACTCGGAGTGAACTTTCTTCCCTATTTTTCTAGCCAGCGGCGAGGGGGATCTGGGGCTCGTCAGCGCACAGGTGAGAAGGGGGCGTGGGCTCGTCGGCGCACAGGTGAGAAGGGGGCGTGGGCTCGTCAGCGTCACAGGTGAGAAGGGGGCGCGGCTCATCGGCGTCAATGGTGAGGAGGGGGATATGGGGCTCGTCGGCGCACAGGTGAGAAGGGGGCGTGGGCTCGTCTGCGTCAAAGGACGCGAAGTGCCCTTGGTCTTGCCATCGCCAAAGGGCGATAGCGGCTGCTAGCTTGGCGCATTACCGCGATTTCCGGTAGTCCCGCGGCGACACCTTCGCCAGCTTTTTGAACGTCTTCCCGAAATGCGAGAAATTATTGTATCCGACCGCCGCGGACACATCGATGACGCTCATATCCGTCTCCCTCAGCAGCTGTTCCGCCGCTTTTATACGCGTGATGTTGACGTACTCGTTCAGCGTAAAGCCGGTCGCCTGCCGGAACATGCGGCTCAAGTAATACGGGCTGATATGGAATCGCTCGGCAAGCGCCGGCAGCGACAGCTCCTCGGCGTAATGCCCGTTTACGTAACGGGCGACGTCCGACATTTTGCGGTACAGCGGGGTGTCAAGAGGCTCCTGCGCCTCATTCTGCCGTTCCGAATGGCGTGCCGTGAGCAGCAGAAGCTCCACAACGGCCTGCCGGATCGCCAGCTCGCAGCCGGGCTCGCGGTGCCTCATCTCGTGCAGGAGCTTGTTGGCCAGCGCCGCCGCCTGCAGCCGCTCCCTTACCTCCAGCCGATAGACCGGGTTGTCCCGTTTGAAAGGGGCGAGCAGCAGATCGGCTTCCGACCGGAACGATTGCCGCAGAAACGATTCATAGAAATAGATGACGATCCGCTCGTGCGACGGTGAGCCCGCATCCGAGGTTTGATGCAGGTCCTGGCGGTTAATGAACACGAGATCGCCCTCGCGGATCAAATAAGAGCGGTCCCTTATAAAATAGCGCCTTTCCCCGGACAGCAGCATATACATCTCATAGAAGTTATGGTAGTGGTCGGTGTGCATCCGGAAAGGACCGGTGCGTTTGATGTGCTCTATTGAAAATAACGAGCCCTCCGGCTCGAAAATCAAGCGGTCGGCCATATACCCGGCAGCCTCCTCCCGGCATCCATTATCGCAAATTATGCGGGGTCTGAGTCAAGAAGTCAATTATTGCGGCGAAAATCCCGTTTCTTTGCGCTAAGCTGAATGCGAAAGTTAAGCGAAGCATAACGGAACGCTAACGGGAGGCTGAAGCAGTGACAGTGATGGGGAACAAAAAGAAATATGTTTTGGTCGGCACGGGCGGAAGAGCCGAATTTTTCTACGGGGCGATAGCGAAGGATTTTCGCGAGACGTCCGAGCTCACGGCCTTCTGCGATATTAACCGGACGCGAATGGAGTATGCCAACAGGCTGCTGCGCGAGAAATACGACTATCCGGCAGTCCGGACCTACACACCGGATGCGTTCGACACGATGATCGAGGCGGAGAAGCCCGACGCGGTCATCGTCACAAGCGTCGACCGGACGCACCATACGTATATCATCCGGGCGATGGAGCTCGGCTGCGACGTCATTACCGAAAAGCCGATGACCGTCGACGAGAAGAAATGCCAGGAGATTCTGGATGCCGTGGAACGCACCGGGCGCAAGGTGCGCGTCACGTTCAATTACCGCTATGCGCCGCATCATACGAAGGCGCGCGAGCTTATTATGGAGGGCGCGATCGGCCGCATCACGTCCGTTCACTTCGAATGGCTGCTGGATACGCAGCACGGCGCCGATTATTTTCGGCGGTGGCACCGGGACAAGCGCAACAGCGGCGGTCTGCTCGTGCATAAGTCGACGCATCACTTCGATCTGGTCAACTTCTGGATCGGCTCGCAGCCGGAGTCGGTGTTCGCGTTCGGCGACCTGCTGTACTACGGCCGCGAGAATGCGGAGCTGCGGGGCGAAACCCGCTTTTATGAGCGGGCGACCGGCAATCCGAACGCCAAGGACGACCCGTTCGCGCTGCCGCTCGACGACAATGCGCATCTGAAGGCGATGTACCTCGACGCCGAGCATGAGGACGGCTACCGCCGGGACCAGAGCGTGTTCGGCGACGGCATCAGCATCGAGGATACGATGGGCGTGCTCGTCCGGTACAAGAATAATGCGATCCTGACCTACTCCTTGAACGCCTACCTGCCGTGGGAAGGTTATCGGATCGCTTTCAACGGCACCAAGGGCCGGATCGAAATGCAGATCGTCGAGCGTTCGTACGTCAACTCCGGCGGAGACAAGTCGCTCGAAGGGGCGCTGAAGGATAAATCGATCATCGTCTATCCGATGTTCGGCGTGCCGTATGAGGTTGAAGTCGGGGAAGGGGCAGGCGGACACGGCGGCGGGGACCCCGTGCTGCTGAACGATATTTTCGGCGTGCCGGCGGAGGACCGCTTCAACCGCTCGGCCGACCACACGGACGGCGCGCGATCGATTCTGACCGGCATTGCGGCGAACAAGTCGATTCGCACAGGGCAGGCGGTGCAGATCGAGGCTTTAGTCCGATTTCACGGCTAGAACCGGCAGGAGCCGGCAGAAAACGGCTGGAACACGGGACCGTCCTCTCAAATTAACCTATATATGAATTGCTCCCTCCTTATGCCCAAGGCTTGCCGTTTCTGCTACAATGGACGGTAACCCGCAAGGCGCCAGGAGGTTTTTCTTTTGCCCGATGTGAAAACGCTTTATCAAAACTTGCGCATTAAATATAAGCTGCTTGCGCTGATTACGGCGGTCATGGCGACCGTGGGCGTGCTGATCGTGGCGGTGCAGCAGTATGCTTTTCAGGTTTACGACCGTGAAATTTATGAGCAGTCGTCGATCGCGCTCAACCAGACGTCGGTCAACATCGAGAATGAGCTGAGAAAGGTGCAGCAGCAATCGTACCGGATGGCCACGGACGAGGTCATTCAGAAGCGGCTGACGGCGATCAAGCGGGGCGGAAGCAACTATGACCGGTTCGTGGCGGCGGCCGACATTCGCGAGCGGTTCGTCGTGCTGGGCGGATTGGACAAGTATGTGCGCTCCGTCCAGATGATCGATTACTACGGCGTCGAATATTTCGTCGGGCGCGCGGCCGTTGCGTATTCGGACAGGCAAATTGCGGTGCTGAGCGAGCAAACCGCGGCCATGCAAGGCGGGAATACGTGGATTTTACCGAATGAGGAAGACGGGACATTGTCGGCTGCAAGGCAGATTCGCGCGTACGACAGACTCAGCCTGGAGAAGCTCGGCGTCGTGTCCGTCCGAATCGACATGGACCGGCTGATGGCCGACCTGACAGGCAGCACGGTCGACGGCAGCGGCGATTTCTTGATCGTGCAGGGACGGCGGGTCGTTTATCCCGCCGATCCCGCGGCTCCGGCCGATCCGGCCGTATCCGGCCAAAAGCTTTACCCGTACATGACCGACGCCAAAGGCTACAAGGTGATTGAGATGGACGGCAGGCGGTTTTTTATCACCTACCTGCCTTCCGCCTATACCGGATGGACGTATGTGACGCTCATTCCATACGATGACATTTTCAACCGGATCGCCGGCGTCAGGACACTGACCCTGTTGTTGTTCTCGGCTTTATTCCTGCTGGCCCTCCTGTTCGCGTTTCGCTTTGCCAAAGGCATCACCCATCCGATCGAGCGGCTTAACGCGAAAATGAAGCGGGTGCAGCTGGGCAACTTCACCTACGAGGAGGACTCCGACGACCGCTCTATGCCGATGGACGAAGCGGGCCAGCTCCACCGGAACTTCCGGATCATGCTGCAACGGATCGACGAGCTGATCCGGGAGGACTACGTCAAGCAGCTGGCGATGAGGGAGTCGGAGTTCAAAGCGCTGCAGGCGCAGATCAACCCGCATTTTCTGTACAACACGCTCGAAACGATCAACTGGTCGTCGAAGATCGCCGGCCAGCATCATATTTCCAGCATGGTGGAGTCGCTCGGCTTCCTGCTGCGCAGCTCGATCAATCTGAAGGAGCCGCTGCTGCCGCTGAAGCAGGAGCTGGACATCGTGCTGCACTACATCAACATTCAGAAAATCCGCTTCGAGGAGCGGCTCGATTTCCGGCTGGAAGTGCCGGACGGGCTGCAGCCTATCACGATTCCGAAGCTGTCGATCCAGCCGCTCGTCGAGAACGCCGTCAACTACGCGATGGAGCGGATGACCGAAACGTGCATGATCCGGGTGGAAGCCAGGGACGCGGGAGAGCTGATCGAGCTGACGGTTACGGACAACGGGCCGGGGATGGATGAAGCGATACTGGAGCGGCTGCGCTCGGGCGACGTCAAGCCCAAGGGGTCGGGCGTAGGACTGCGCAACATCGACGAACGGATCAAGCTGCTGTTCGGGGAGCCCTACGGATTGGATATCGAGAGCCGACGGTGGGAGGGGACGGTTGTCCGCCTTCGGCTGCCGAAGGAAACGGGGGAACAAGGACATGTATAAGGTGCTTCTGGTAGACGATGAGCGGATCATTCTCGAGGGGATCTCGGCCATCGTGAATTGGAGGAAGTGCGGCGCGACTCTGATCGGAACGGCCCGCAACGGCCTGGAGGCAAAAGCGTTCATCGACCAGGAGCGGCCGGATATCGTCATCACGGATATCAGGATGCCGGGGATGGACGGCTTGCAGCTGGTCGAACAGGTCAAAGAAGCCGATCCCGATATCGAGTTCATCATGCTGTCGGGGTTCAGCGATTTCGATTATGCGCGCACCGCGATGCGGTGCGGCGTGAAGCACTATCTGGTGAAGCCGTGCAACGAGCAGGCGATCGCGGCCGCGCTTAAGGAAACCGTCGACGTGCTGAACAGCCGTCTGAGCCGGGACCAATTCATCCGCGCCACCGAGGAGGAGCTCAAGAAGGTGCTGCCGCATGCGCGCGAGCAGTTCCTGAAGGAGCTCGTCACCAACAAAACGTACGGGCGGAGGGACTGGGACGGTTTCTCCGAGCTGTTCGGCATCCCGCTGGAGAGCGGCCGGGTCAGGCTGCTGCTGTATGAGGTGGAAGGCGACTTCGATTATGAGCACATGTTTGCATTGAAAAACATAGCGGAGGATTTGCTCGGCGGCAGCCTCCTGCTCGGCACGACGATCGGCAAGCAGGTGCTGCTGCTGATCCGGGACGACGGCGAGCTCGACCTGCTGTACGGGCTGATCGCGGAAATCAAGCATACGTTCGGACGCTATTACAGGCTGGACGCGACGGCTGCGTTAAGCGAGCCCGGAGACATAACCGAAGCGCGCCGGATGTACCGGGAGACGCTGCAATGTCTGGAATACCGGTTTTATCTGGGCGAAGGCAGCCTGATTACGAAAAAAGATATCGAAGCGGCCTCCGGTTCGCAGCCGGACGAATTTCCGTACGATGAGGAGCAGTTGTGCCTGCAAGTAAAATCCGGCCAATGGGACGTAGTGGAGACGGAGCTGGAGCATATCTTCGATTCTTTGGCGTCGCTCAGGCTCGATACGGCCGTGGCGAAATCGTATGCGATCCCGCTCTATGTCGCCTGTGTGCGGCAGGGTGATCCGGCGATGCTGGGCGAGCGGCTGAAGGCTTTGGCGCTGCTCGACGAGATGGACACGCTGCAGTCGCTGAAGGAGTTCATCACCGGCGCCGTGCGCGGCATTTGCGAAGCCAACTTCGAGCTTCACCGCAGCAAGCATTCCGACATTGTCGACCGGCTTACGGCCTGCGTGCTCGAGCAAATCGGCAACCCGGAGCTTTCGCTGCACGGGGTGGCGAGAGATGTGCTGTTCATGAACCCCGACTACCTCGGCAAGCTGTTCAAAAAAGAAACCGGCGAGAAATTTTCCCATTATGTCACCCGTCTGCGGATGGAGAAAGCAATTGAAATGATCGAGCAGGCCGACGATGTGAAGGTTTACGAGCTGGCGGAGCGGCTCGGCTTCGGTGACAATCCGCAGTATTTCAGCCAGGTGTTCAAAAAGCATACCGGCTGCTCGCCGTCCGACTACAAGAAGACACTTTGAATTTGGCTCTGTTTTTTGAACAAACAGCACGGAAAATTGCATTCCGGCCAGCATCGTTTTCCCTAATAATAGGTGTTGTAAGCCTTATCATAACGGATTGGGAAGGGGTTCGTACCGATGAAAAAGTGGGCAACGCTTCTGCTCGCATTGACGCTCGTGTTTACCCTGGCGGCTTGCGGCAGCAGCGGCGGCAATGGAGGCGGCGCAGGAGACGAAACGCAGGGTGCGGCGAACGGAGGCGCGAATGCCGGCGGCAATGCCGAAAAGGACAAGGAGCCGGAGCCGGTTACGCTTCGCATAGCCTGGTGGGGATCGCAGCCGCGTCACGACTATACGCTGAAAGTGATCGAAATGTACCGGCAGAAATATCCGAACGTCAAGATTGAAGCGGAATACGCGAATTTCGACGACTACTGGAAAAAGCTTGCGCCGCAAGCGGCGGCCAACGAGCTCCCGGACATCGTGCAAATGGATATTTCGTACCTGTCCCAATACGGCGGCAAAGGCCAGCTTGAGGATCTGACGCCTTACATCGGGAACCAGATCCAGGTTGCGGACATCTCCGAGAACGCCATTGCCGGCGGCAAGCTCGGCGACGCGTTATACGGTTTCAACATCGGCGTCAATGCCGTCAACTTCCAATACGATCCGGAGCTGCTGAAGAAGCTCGGCATCGACAAGCCGGACGACAACTGGACGTGGGACGACTACTACACCCTGGCCGGCAAAGCGAAGGAAGCGGGCCTTTATTTCGACGGCGGCTTCCGTCCCGAAGTGTTTTTCGGCTACTACCTGAGGACCAAGGGCCAAAACCTGTACAACGCGGAAGGAACGGCACTCGGCTATGAGGACGATCAACTGTTCGTCGACTTCTTCGCTCCCCTTGCCCGGTTGGTAAAAGACGGCGATACGCCGACGCCTGACGTGAAGGCGCAAGTGAAAGGCCTGGAGGACGATCTGGTCGTCAAAGGCCAGCAAATCGGCATCTGGCAGTGGACGAACCAGTTCGTCGGCATTCAGCAGGTGGCGAACCGTCCGCTCGAGATGGCGCATATGCCGGGTCCGAACCGCGAGAAAGGGCTGTACCTGAAGCCGTCCATGTACTTCTCGATCTCGAAAAACTCCAAGGTGAAAGAAGAAGCGGCGAAATTCATCGACTTCTGGGTGAACGACATCGAAGCGAATAAGCTGATCAAAGGCGACCGCGGCGTGCCGGTCAGCGCCAAGGTCATCGAGGCCGTGAAGCCGACGCTCGATCCGGCCCAGGTGCAGGTGTTCGATTACGTAGCATGGGCGCAGGAAAACAGCAGCCCGATGGATCCGCCGGATCCGGTCGGCGCGGCCGAAATTATCGCCCTGTTCAAAACGGTCACCGAAGAGATGGACTTCCAGAAGCTATCGCCCGAAGACGCGGCGAAACGGTTCCGCAGCGAAGCGAACGCCATCCTGGCGAAAAACAAGTAACGGACGGCGGCGGCGCGGCGGGTGCTCCGGCCCGCCGCCGCGCCATTGCCGGTCGGTCTTATAATCGGGGTCTCCGAAAAGTATACGGATAAGCTGCGGAGTCAAGCTTCACTTTTTGGGGAATAGGAGTTGGAAAGCATGAGAATGGCCTGGAAAAACAATCTGGCCGGGTACGCGTTCATCAGTCCTTTCATTTTCGGGTTTGTCATCTTCACCGCTTTTCCGATCGTCGCTTCGCTGTACTTGTCTTTCACCGATTATGACCTGTTCACTGCCCCTGCATGGGCCGGGCTCGAGAACTACTCCAACATGTTTACGACCGACGCGAAATATTGGAAATCGGTGAAGGTCACCTTTCTGTACGTGTTCATCGGCGTGCCGCTCAGACTGGCGTTCGCCCTGATGATCGCGATGCTGCTCAACACGGCTTCGAAGGCAATCGGGTTATACCGTACCATATACTATTTGCCGTCGATCATCGGCGGCAGCGTCGCCGTCTCGATCATGTGGCGCAACCTGTACGGCGACGAAGGCGTCATCAACAACGCGCTGAACGTGATCGGCCTGGACAGCGTCCGCTGGTTCGCCGAGCCGCTGGCCGCGCTGTGGATGCTCATTACGCTGTCGGTATGGCAGTTCGGCTCGTCGATGCTCATTTTTCTGGCGGGGCTGAAAAATATCCCGGGTGCCCTGTATGAAGCGGCCAACGTGGATGGCGCGGGTCCCGTCCGGCGGTTTTTCAGCATTACGCTGCCGATGCTGACGCCGATTATTTTATTCAACACGATCATGCAGACGATCGCCGCGTTCATGACGTTCATCCCGGCCTACATCATTTCCAAGGGCGAGGGCGGCCCGCTGGACGGCACGCTGCTGTATTCGCTGTATCTGTTCCGGCAGGGCTTCGTGTTCTTCGACATGGGCTACGCGTCGGCGATGGCCTGGGTGCTGCTCATCATCGTGGCGGTATTGACGGCCGTGCTTTTCCTGACATCGAGACTCTGGGTTCACTACGAATCGAAGGAGGGTTGATCCGCCATGAGACTGAAACCGCTTCGCCGAGCGATCTATCATCTTGTCGCGGCTGCCGGCGCCCTTCTGATGGTGTATCCCGTCATCTGGCTGTTCATGAGCTCGTTCAAGGTCAGCGAGACGATATTCGTCACCTCGGGGACGCTCATTCCAGACAAATGGGTTTGGGAGAACTATGTGGACGGCTGGAAAGGCGTCGGCGGGCTGCATTTCGGCACGTTCATCCGGAACTCGCTCGTGCTCGTCGTGCTGGCGACGGTCGGCGCCGTGCTCTCGTCGGCGCTGGTCGCATTCGGGTTCGCCCGGCTGAAATTCAAGGGCAGCGGCGTCTGGTTCGCGCTCATGATGCTGACGCTGATGCTTCCGTTCGAGGTAACGCTGGTGCCGCAGTATATTATGTTCGCCAAGCTCGGCTGGCTGAACTCGATCAAGCCGATTGTCGTGCCGGCCTATTTCGGCGCGCCGTTCTTCATCTTCCTGATGATCCAGTTCATCCGGACAATTCCCGCGGAGATGGATGAGGCGGCGACGATCGACGGCTGCGGCAAATTCAAGCTTTTCTGCCGGATCATTCTGCCGCTGATCGCCCCGGCGATGGCGACGGCCGCGATTTTCTCCTTTTATTGGAGATGGGAGGATCTGCTCGGACCGGTGCTGTACCTGAACAAGCCCAGCATGTACCCGGTGTCGATGGCGCTGAAAATGTACCTGGACGCGGAGACGATCTCCAACTGGGGCGCGATGTTCGCGATGTCGGTCGTCAGTCTGCTGCCCGTGCTGGCCGTGTTCTTCGCCTTCCAGAAGCAGATCGTCGAAGGCATCAGCACGAGCGGGTTGAAGTAAAGGAGCTGGCTTTGCGATGGTTATTAATACGGGTCGGGAGACGGAGGGAACGGAACTTATGCCGCCGCTGGTATTTGATGAAAATGAGGTTCGACAGGTGATCGACCGGGTCGTCGACCGGACGTTCCGGATGGATTTCAACTGGGACTGGCCGGGAGGCGTCGCGTTCTACGGCGTATGCGAGGCGTATGAAGCGACCGGCAAAAAGGAGTATATGGAGCTGCTGAAGGCGTGGGTCGACGAGCTGCTGGAGGACGGGCTGCCGAAGCTGTCCGTCAACGGCGTATCGATCGGGCATGCGTTGATCTCGCTGTACCGGTTTGCCGAGGATAAGCGTTATCTCGAGGTCGCGCAGCAGATGGCGGATTATTTGACGCATGAGGCGCCGCGTTTTGCCGAAGGGGTGTTCCAGCACACGGTCAATTCGGCGGAGTACCGGTTCCCCGAGCAGGCGTGGGTCGATACAATGATGATGGCGGGGCTGTTCCTGGTGCGGATCGGGCATTTGTTCGGCAATGAGGCCTATTTGCGGGACGGCCTGCGGCAGTATCACGGGCATGAAAAATATTTGCAGGACGACACGACGAATCTGTACTATCACGGCTGGGACAACATCGCGCAAAACCACATGTCGGGCATCTTCTGGGCGCGCGGCAACTCGTGGGCGGCGCTGACGATGGCCAAGGCGCTGCCGCTCATCCATGTGGCGGATCCCGCTTATATGATCATCGAAGGCTCGCTGCGGGACCAGCTCAGCGCGCTCGTTCGGCTGCAGGCGGAGGACGGCCTGTGGCACACGGTGCTGACGGATTCGGCCTCGTATACTGAAACGTCGGGGTCGGCGGGCATCGCGGCCGGGCTGCTGTCGCGGGGCTCGTTGTACAACAAGTATGTGAACAAGGCGATTGAGGGCATAATGGGGCGCATAAGCGAGGATGGCGCGGTGCAGGGCGTGTCGGCCGGAACGGCCGTCATGTTCGATGCCGAAGGCTATAAAGGCGTGTCGCACAAGCGGGTGCAGGGCTGGGGGCAGGGGCTCGCGCTCGTATTTTTGGCCGATCTGCTCCGCACGAGGGAGCGCGTATACGCTTGACCGTGGAGCCGCCGCATCTTGAGGGATGCGGCGGCTTTTTGTCGGAAGATTGGGAAGTTTAAATTTCGTATGGTCATCAAGGCCACTCTTTCTTTGATTGGCAGTGACGGGGAAGGACAAGGTGCAAAACCTGCACCTGACTTGTGCCAAAACAGCGATTCATGCCAATTGAGGTGCAAAACCTGCACCTTGTTGCGACAAAACCATTTTATTTGAGCGAAATGAGGTTATTTAGGTGTATATTTTGCACCTTAATCCGGACACGGTCTCCGAAGATCGAAACAAGGTGTAGGAAATGCGCTTTGCACGCGGAAGACATTCCCGGGATGCCCCTGCTTAACTGAGTGATTGCGCCGGATGTTTGCAATGCAGCCATATTTGCTATAATAATAGACAAATAGCATCACCTGGCAGGGAGGACCGTTTATGTCCGTGTTTCTGAAAGAGAGCTGGACGGAAGAGGATCAGAGGAAGATGGCGGCGCAGCTGCGGGGATTTCTGCTGCCTTTCGCGATCGTGGAAGGATATGGCATCTACGGGCGCGGGCAGGTTGTGGTCGGAGATTGGAAAGATAAACATACCTTTACGGCCATAGTCATGGACGGAGACATGGTAGAAACGGGCATCCGCTTCGATTTCCTCCCTCACAGCCGATGCAGCTGCGGCACGAAGGGCAGCTGCAGCCACATGGCTGCGGCGATTTTTTGGAAATTGCGGCAGGAAGGTCTGGACGTTCGGCGTTTCGTGAAGGCGTACGGCCTGGAAGGGACGTCGTCGCCGGCAAAGGCGGCTGCGGCCCGCAGCTTTTTCGGTTCGCCCATGCCTGCCGGCCGGGCAGGCAAGTCCGATGCTTCGGGAGCGAAGCCCGGTCCGGTCGAAACGCCCGCGCCGGGCGGGGGATTCCGCAAGTGGCACCGCCAGTTCGAGCAGCTGCTGCCCGTATACCGCGGGGAAAAGGAACATTTTTTGCAAACGGTTGATCGGCATTTGCTGAGATATGCGGAAGACTGGCCGGATATGCAGCTTAAGGCGCTTTACCGGATGCATGCCTTGCTCTATGCGATGCGTCTTGCGGATCGGACCTTCGCGTTAAGCGCATACGGTTTTTACGGTATTCGCGAGTTGTCGGATGAATTGATCGTTTTGTTTGCCGAGGAACTGCGCGGTACGGACCGGGAAGGGATGACGATGCGGGAGGATTGCCTTGCCTATGCCCGGGGACTGAGCGTGATGATTGACGAATACGGTTTATCGGAAAGACAGTCTTTGATCAGGTGGCTGTTTATATTCCGTCTTGTGTGGACGAATATTCCCTTTGAGCCGGAGCTGCGAAGAAGGGAGCGGGAACGGTTGGCGGAATCGGCGAATGAGCCGGGACTGGATGGGGAATTGCGAATGCTCCGGATCGCCGCGGCCGCGCATTTGGTCGTGCTGGAGGAGAATGACGCCGCTGCGCTGGCTTTCCTTGACGGACACACGGAAACGGAAATGGCGATGGTCTATCTGTTTTATGACTATTTGGAGCTTTATACGGAAACCCGGCAGTGGAGCCGATTGCATCTGTGGCTGGCATGGCTGCGCCCGCGCATGGCTTACGACCGGAACGAGGGCATGGGGTCCCGATACTACCTGGATTGCTGGCGCAAGCTGGCGGAGGCCGAGGCGACGGACGAGCGGCGAAAGGACATGCTGGAGGCGATGAGCGAAGCGCTTCCCTACTCTTTCGACCTGTATGCCGAGGCGCTGATCGAAATGGAGGATTACCGGCGGTGGGCGGACCTGCATATCGCCCTGCGCGAAGCTCCGAATGAATCCAGTCATTACAGCAAAGTGGAAGCGAAAGCGCCGCAGGTTCTGCTGCCTGTTTTTCATCAAAGCGTGGAACGCTGGATTCGGGGGAAAAACCGGGACAGCTACCGGGAAGCGGTCAGAGGCATGAGGCAATTGGAGAAATTGTACCGCAAGGCGAAAATGCCGGAGCGGTGGCGGGAATATACCGGCCAACTCCTCGAGCGTTATTCACGGATGCGGGCGCTCCATGAGGAGATGCGGAAGGGGGGCGTGATCCGGTGACGCTTCTTGGCCGGCTGCATATCGATGCCCTGCAAATGGGCAACGGGGATTATTTGGTATACGGAACGGACGAAGAGGGGAAAAAGATCGGCTCGGATCGGCTGATGACGGCGCTCTTTGCCTGGCATGCCGAATCCTTCTACGGTACGGCGCTGGAGTGGAGACGGGAAGGAGAGGCGTTCGGCTTCGTGCTTCCGCTGCGGCAGGCGATCGGGTATTGGGCCGACCCCGCCGTTCTGCTGCACGCATCGGTGGCATGGAGCGACCGGATCGAGAGCTTCCGCAGGCTGTCGGCCATCCTGGGCAAAGCGGTTGCCCGGGGATGGTACTTTCCTTCATTCGAGAGAAACGGACAGGATAACCCGGTTATTTGCTGGAAGCTGCTGCGCGGCGGGCCGGAGCATCCGGATCCGGATTTCGCGTCGGAGTGCGGGCAGGCAGGGTGGACGGAGCTGGATCGGCAGCTTGACCTGTACCTGAGAGCCATCATCGGCTCGCCGGGCGAGGCCGGAGCGGCTTGGAGCCGACTCGTCCAAGTCTATCCGGAAGCGGAACCGCTTGCCGGTCGGCAATTGTCCGTAAAGGGCTGCGAGGATGAACAGGAGTATTGGGAGCGGATCGGTTACCGTACCGATACGCTCCCCTTTCAGGTTGGGCTGCGGCTTGAGGAACCCGATGAAGAGGAGGCGCCGTGGCGGTTGCAGCCGATTCTGGTTGATCGGGAGCGTCCCCACATCCTCCATGCCTGCACGCCGGAAGGCAAACCGCTGGACGGTGATCAACCGCCGGCGGAATGGCTGTCCGCCGCCCCGGACGCCGTCAAGCGTCAGGAAGCCAGATGGCGAAAGTGGATGGGAATCGACGGTTTTGCCTGGGAGATGGACGGCGAACAGGCCTTTTCGTTTCTGGAGAAGGGAAGCCGCCGCCTGACGGACAAAGGGGTAGCGGTCTATCTTCCCCGCTGGTGGGAGGAGCTGCTCAAGCAGCGTCCCCGGGTGGTGTCGCAGCTGAGGGTGGCCGCCGCACCCTCCGGTCTGTTGGGACCGGAGCAGCTTCTTGCCTTCGACTGGAAGGTGGCGATCGGCGATTCCGAGCTGACTGAAAGCGAGTTTCGGGAAGCGTTGAGAACCAATAAGAGCCTTGTGCGGATACACCGGAGATGGGTGCCGCTTAGGGACGGCTGGGTAAAAGCATTGCAGCGGTTTTTGCAGCGGCGCGGCAAATTGGGCGAGCTCCGGCTTGCGGAAGTGCTGGAGATGTTCCTCACGGGCGGCAGGGACGAGGAGGCGGGAACCGCCGCCGGTGCGCCGGACCGGGACGCCGGCGGCGGTTCCGGCGATCTCGGCGGCAGCCTGGCGGAGCCGGCATCCGGCTTGAAGGACCCGGAGCCGGAGCCGGCCGTGCGTTGGGAAGTGCGGTTGAACGCGCAGACGGAGCAGCTGCTTGACCAGCTCCACAGCCAGGAGCTGCGGCCCGCGCTTGCCGCTCCCTCGAGTCTGGGCTCTGTTCTGCGCCCCTATCAGACGGACGGGCTGCGCTGGCTGCTTTTTCTGAGGCGGATCGGTTTCGGCGGATGTCTGGCTGACGATATGGGTCTCGGGAAGACGCTGCAGTTTATCGCGTATTTGCTGTACCTGAAGGAGAGCGGCGAGCTGGTGTCGCCGGGGCTGCTTATTTGTCCGACATCCGTTCTGGGGAACTGGCAGAAGGAGATCGAACGGTTTGCTCCCGCCTTGCGGGCGCATCTCCATTACGGCCCCGGGCGCGCCAAGGGCGAAGCGTTCCAGGAGCTGCTGCCCGGCACGGATCTGATCATCACGTCCTATTCGCTTGCGCAGCTGGACGAGCAGGAACTGTCCAGCCGCGTTTGGAGCGTAATCGGTCTGGACGAAGCGCAGAACATCAAAAATCCGCACGGCAAGCAATCGGTCGCCATACGCAATCTGCAGGCGGAGCACCGGATTGCCTTGACCGGCACGCCTGTCGAGAACCGGCTTAACGAGCTGTGGACGATATTCGATTTCATCAATCCGGGTTATTTGGGGACATTGGGCGGCTTCCAGAAGCGGTACGCCGCTCCGATCGAGAAGTCGGAGGATGCGGAGACCTCGGAGAGGCTGCAGCGGCTGGTCCGTCCTTTCCTGCTGCGGCGCATGAAGAACGATTCTGCGATCCAACTCAATTTGCCGGAGAAGAACGAGAGCCGCGTGTATGTTCCGTTGACGACCGAGCAAGGCACTTTGTACGAAAATGCGCTCGGGGAAATGCTGGAGCAGCTCGACCGGCTTTCTCCGATGGAACGAAGGGGCGTCATCCTGGCGACATTGGGCAAGCTCAAGCAGATCTGCGATCACCCCGCTCTTTATTTGAAAGAGGCTCTAGTAACGGGGGATACCGGCGGCATGAAGTCCGTGAAATCGTTTGAGTCATGGCTGGGACGGTCGCTTAAGCTGCAGCGTCTGAACGAGATGGTCGGCGAGCTGCTCGAAGAGAAGCAGAAATGTCTTATTTTCACGCAGTATGTGGAGATGGGCCGCATGCTGCAGACGGCGGTTGAGCGCGTGCATGGAGAAAGGGCCGATTTTCTGCACGGTGGCGTGTCAAAGGAGGAGCGTGACCGGATGGTGGAGCGGTTCCAGCGGAACGGGACTCCAGGAAGCGGCGGCGATTCCCACTCCGTGCTGGTGCTTTCCCTGAAAGCGGGCGGAACCGGATTGAACCTGACGGCGGCGAATCATGTATTCCATTACGACCGGTGGTGGAATCCCGCCGTTGAGGAGCAGGCGACCGACCGTGCTTACCGGATCGGCCAGACGAGAGAGGTGCAGGTGCACAAGTTTGTGTCTCTCGGCACCCTGGAGGAGCGGATCGACGAGATGATCGAGCGCAAGAAACGGCTGTCTTCGCAGATCGTCGGCGCGGGAGAGAACTGGATTACGGAGCTGTCCACAGGCGAGTTGCGGGACTTGTTCGCGCTTCGCCGCGAGTGGGTAAGGGATTAGGTCAGGGAGGCATCGGGATGTCCAAACGGAAACGCGAGAAGAAAAAAGCCAAAGCGCAGCGCCATGCGCCTGAGCCGGCCGCCGTTGGAAGCGAAGGCGTGAAGGCGGCGCCCGCTGCGGAAATTCCGCAGTGGGCGCCGCCTGCGCATCTGCAATCGGCATCGCCGCAATGGCGCAGGCTTTATGAGGCGATCGCCCGCAGCTTGCAATAAAGTTCGCTGTGCAGATGTGAAACGCGGAGTGCGGGGATGTTTTGTTGCGGAACGGTCATGTCGGTATGCCGTATCTTAGCAGCAATCGAAGTTTTGTCCGGAAGCGCCGGGGGTATAAAAACTACGATAAGCAGTTTTTAAACCCAAAGGAGGCGGCTTTATTGAAAACAACCAGGAAAGCGCTGTTGTTCGTTCTCTCCTCGCTGCTGCTTGCCACTGTCTGGATCGCTGCGGACACGGGCAGCCTGAATGTAATCGCTTGGGCGAAGGACCTGAAGCGAGACAACGCCCCGGCGGCGACGGTCACACCGGTATCCCCCAACCTGCCATTGGCTCGATATACCGTTGAAAACGGCGTCAAGGTTTTCAATTTAACCGCCGAAAAGGTGAAGCAGGAGGTTTCGAAGGGCGTATTCATGGAAGCGTGGGGCTATAACGGCAGCTCCCCCGGGCCGACGATCGTGGTGAAGAACGGCGACCGCATCAAGGTCATCTCCTGAATCAATGGCAGCTGGTCAATCCGGGCAGTCCGAAGGAAATGATGCCGAACAAGAATGATCCCAAGGGAGGGGACATCGATCCGGGGACCTATGAAGTGAACCCGGAAGCGATGATGTGGAACCTGTTTACCTTCAACGGCAAGCAGTTTCCATCAACCGACCCGCTCACGGTAAAAAAAGGCGACAAGGTGCTCATCCGTCTCGGCAATCTCAGCATGCAAAGTCATCCGATCCATCTGCACGGCCAGAATTTCACGGTTATCGCCAAAGACGGCGTACCGATCAAGGAGTCGGCGCAATTTGCGGGCAACACGATCAATATCGCGCCGGGAGAAACCTACGATGTGATTTTTACAGCCGACAATCCTGGCAATTGGCCGCTTCACTGCCACCTTCCGCACCATACGGCAGGCAAGGACGGGAAGGAAGGCGGCATGTTGACGGTAGTGAATTACGAAGGGGTTGCCCTTCCGGACATATTGGAAGATTGATTATGCAAAACCCTCCGGGCTCGCTGTCCGGAGGGTTTTGATGATCAATCTTCGACAACGGGTCTTGATTCGGTAGCGTTGCGCGGAGGACTTCGAGGCGGGCAACGCCTTATCGTCTCTTTATAATCCGGATAAGAAGTCCGATTACAAGCGATAATTGTATGAACAAAATAATTGAAACAACGAATACTTCCTCGCCGGTACCCAGCAAGTTTCCGATGATCATATAAAGAAGTGCAAATGCGATTATGGAGATCAGTGTCCACACCAGAATGGTTTTCATCAGGGCCTCCTAATAAAGGATGGTAGGGTGCCCCCCCCACCATCCTTTTGTAAATTACCAAGAAAACGTAATCCAAAAGTCTCTGGTTTCCGTATAATACCCCGGCTCAACCGCTAAACCTGCTGGAAATAATCCAACCGAAACATTGCCGCTGTAAATCCTATGACCATAACGGAAAAGTACATTTGAAGTGCCTGTTTTTGTTGAGTCTACGTACACATATTGCGAAATATGCCCCTTAGTATAGTTAGAGTCCCCGGCCAAGTCAAAGGATCCGGCAACACCTGCTCCATTGGTTGCATCAGATGGAGTGTATTGTATAGCATCGCAAACCCAGCCACCGGGGTTATACAAGTTGCAGACTTGATTTTCAAAACCCATTATGCCGCCGGTGCTACTTGTCTTCCAATACCATTGGTTTGTCGTCGGATAACCGATTGACATTTTGTCAACAAGTCTCCATGTAGTGTCTACATTCCATTCAAACTGACCAACCAAGCTGATCTTCTTTTTGCCAGGCCAATCACTGCTTACGACAAATGCAACACCGTTGAGATATAGATCGCTGGCAGGGATGTCCGCCATCGTCCCAACTTCACCGCTGCCTCCTGCGTTATAACCTTCACTTTCTAAATCATAACCTTTTTTTACTTCGAAACCCAAGTTTGGCGACATAATTTTCCAGCACCAGGCGTAGCAAGGCTTTCCG
>NZ_CAUPYC010000059.1:0-24865 GCF_963515335.1 uncultured Paenibacillus sp.
GGGCCAAAACGGGAGAAACGGCGAAAACAAGGTGCAGGTTTTGCACCTTGCGCCGGTGTCCCGCGCCGAAGCGCCGTCGCACCTCAGGCCTCACGCGTTGTCGTTCGGCATCGCATTTGAGCTGAGCGAACGGTGGCGATCCATTTGGGACCGGCCTGGATCGTACAAGGGACCGGCCTGGATCGTACAAGGGACCGGCCTGGATCGTACAAGGGTACGTACTTGCATCGTACAAGGGTACGAACGTGGTAAACAGCAGGGGCCGAAAAACCGACGCCGACCGGAATACGAGAAAAGCACCCGCTTCGGGTGCTTTTCTTGCATTCCTGCGTACTATCGCGATTTTCACAGATGCTGGACGTTGAACAGCCGCGCATAGGCGCCGCCGGCGGCCATCAGCTCGTCGTGCTTGCCGCGCTCCGCCACCTCGCCGTTCTCGATAACGATGATCTGGTCGGCGTGCGTAATCGTGGACAGGCGATGCGCGACGATCAGCGTCGTCCGGTCGGCCGCCAGCTCGCGGAGCGACTCCTGGATCAGGTGCTCGGACTCGAGATCGAGCGCGGACGTCGCTTCATCCAGCACCAGAATGGCGGGATCCTTCAGGAAGACGCGCGCGATCGCGACGCGCTGCTTCTGGCCGCCCGACAGCTTGACGCCGCGTTCGCCGATTTCGGTATCGTAGCCGCTCGGCAGCTGCATGATGAAATCGTGGGCGTTGGCGCGTTTCGCCGCGTCGATGATCGACGCCTCGGCGGCGGACGGGTCGCCGAGCAATATATTTTCGCGCACGCTGCCGCTGAACAGGATATTGTCCTGCAGCACGATGCCGATGTGCGAGCGCAGGCTGTGCAGCGTGAGGCTCCTGACATCGCGCCCGTCCAGCCGGATTTCCCCTTGCTGGATATCGAAAAAGCGGGGCAGCAGGCTGATCAGCGACGATTTGCCGCCCCCGCTCATACCGACGAGCGCGACCGTCTGGCCGGGCTCAACCGCCAGATTGATATCCTTGAGCACCCATTCCGAGTTCTCGTTATAGCGGAACCAGACGCCGCGGAATTCGATGTCGCCCCGCGCTTCCCCGATCGGCGAGGCGCCAGGCATATCGGCCACGTCCTCCTTCTCATTCAGCAGCTCCATGACCCGTTCCAAAGAAGCCGAAGCCTGCGTCAGCTCCGTCGAGGCGTTGACCAGCCGCCGCAGCGGCATGTACAGCCTGTCCAGATAGCCGTAGAAGGCGACGAAACCGCCGATCGTAAGATCGCCGACCGCGACCAGATAGCCGCCGTAAGCAAGCACCAGCAGCGGAGCGACCTCCGTCAGCGTATTGATGATCGCGTTGGTCAGCGCGTTCCAGCGCGTCAGCGCAAGCGCCCGCTCCAGGAACCGGCTGTTTTTGGCGCCGAACTGCTCCTGCTCGTACTGCTCCAGCGTAAAGCTTTTCACCACCGGAACGCCGCCCACATGCTCGCTAAGGTAGCCCTGCATCTCGGCGACTGCCTGCGAGCGGGCGCGCGAGTAGCCGCGGAGCCGCTTGTAGAGCTTTTTGACGGCATAGCCGTAGAACGGAAGCACGAGAACCGCCGTGAGCGTGAGCAGCGGGTCCATGTTCGCCATGATGACGAGCGCGATGGTCAGCGTAAACATGTCGAGCCAGATGTTCATCATGCCGGTTTCGACGATCGACTTCGTCTGCTCGACGTCGTTCATGATCCTCGAAATGATTTCCCCCGACTTGCGGTTCTGATAGAATCGCAGCGACAGCCGCTGCAGATGCGCGTACAGCCGGTTGCGCAGGTCGAACAGGATGCGGCTTGTCGTCAGCTGGGCGAAATATTGCCGGTAATATTCGATCGGATAACGGACGATGACGAAGACGACGAAGGCGATGCCGATCACGGTGAGAAGCTGCTGGATTTTATCCTCCACCGGTATCGGCGGCAGCAGAATGCCGTCCAGCACATATTTCAGAAAAAGCGGCAGCAGCAGCGGAATCGCGAACTTCAGCGCGCCGATCAGCAGCGTTAAGGCGACCAGCTTGCGGTAAGGCTTGACGAAGCGGAAATAGAGCAGAAATTCCTTCATTTCACGTCATAGTCCAGGAACGCTTCGCGTACCCGGTTCCAGAACGGGAAGGGGCGGTAGCGGGCGAAGCACACCTTTTTGTCGGAGACGTTGCACCGGATCGAACGGATGTCGTTGCGCTGGATGTTGATATGATCGACGGTGAGCAGCAGTCTCTGATCCTTCCTCGATATGATGTCGCAATGATGATGCTGCGGCAGAACGACCGACGAGCCGAGCGTACGGTAGACGCGGTTGTTGATCGAGGCGATCTCGGCGAGCTGCAGGGAGGATATCGACGGATGAATGACGGCGCCGCCGAGGCTTTTGTTATAGGCGGTGCTGCCCGAGGGCGTGGAGATGACGATCCCGTCTCCCCGAAACATCTCGAAAAGCTCGTCGTTGATGTTGATCTGCACGACGAGCGTCCCGTCCACGCCCTTGAGCGTGAATTCGTTAAGCGACATATAATGGGCCGCGCCCAGCGGCGTATCGAGCTCGATTTCGGCCAGCGGGTAGCGGACGTAGCGCGGCTCGGCTTCCGCCATTTTCTCGACCAGCTCCTCCAGCTCATGGCCCTGCCAATCGGCATAAAAGCCGAGATGCCCCGTGTGTACGCCCACGAAGCTGATCTCGTCCACCTTATGGACATACATATGAAAAGCTTGAAGCAGCGTGCCGTCGCCCCCGATGGAAATGACTTTCTCCGGCTCTTCGTCGTCCCGTTCGAACCCTTTGGCCGCGGCCAGCTCGTGGAACTTCTCGACCAGCCGCTTCGAATAATGATCGCCGCGGTCGATTACGACATATTTCAAGGGATCGGCTCCTTCCGTTATCTGTCTATCCTGATGATAACGAAAATAACGTCGAATTACAACGAAAGCGGCGGCGCCGGAGATCAAGGCCCGAGCCATCCCCAGAGCAGGTAGACGAGCGCGAACGCGAGGATGCCATGCACCGCGCGGGCGATAAGAAAAGGCTTATACCGAAGATCCGTATGGCTGAGAATGCTGGCGATTTGCGCGTGCACCGAGAGTCCGGCCCAGGACAGCGCCCATGCGGCGACTGCGGCCTGGTGGACGAGAGGAGCGCCCGTCTCGGCCGACGATTTGGCGCCCAGCGTCACCTCGAACAGGCCGTTCACGAACGAAGCCGAGAGCTGGAGCGGCAGTCCGGCGGCATCCAGCAGCGTTTGCAGCCCGGCGGCCAGAAGGTCGAGCGTTCCGGCTTTGGTCAACAGCTCCATGACGAGGGAGAAAAAAACGACGAGGCCGCCGACGACGGTCATCAGCCGAAGCGCCGAGCCGATCGCGTCCTGCAGCAGCCGGCCCAGCTTCCGTCCGTCCGCTTGCATCGCTTCATGCATCGCCGACACGGCGGCGGACAGCAGAAACCGGCTGCCTGGCTTCGCGGCCGCGGGCGGAGTGCCCGGCGCGCGCGGCTCGTGGAAGCGGGCGAGCAGCCCGATGATCAGCCCGCTGCCGTAATGGGCGGCGGCCAATACCAGCGCAAGCGCGGCGTTGTGAAAAAACCCGACCGATACGGCGCCGATCAGAAAGATCGGATCCGACGTCGTCGTAAAGGCGACCATCCGCTCTCCTTCGGCCTGGGTGATCTGTCCGCGCTCCCGCAGCTGGGCCGTCAGCCGGGCGCCGACCGGGTAGCCGGATATATAACCCATTGCGACGACGAAGCCGGAAATGCCGGGCAGCCTGAAAAGCGGCCGCATGAGCGGATCCATCAGCGTGCCGAAAAAATGCACGATCCCGAAGCCGAGCATCAGCTCCGAGAGGACGAAGAACGGAAAGAGCGCGGGGAACAGCACCTCCCACCAGATCGTGAGGCCGCGCACGGACGCGTTCAGGGAAGCGGCGGGATAATAGAGCCCTAGCAGCAGAAGCGCGGCGCATAAAAGTGCCGGCAGCGAAGCGGGACGCAGCCAATAACGAAGCATGGGAACCTCCCCGGGACGAGTCGTCATACTGATAGGTATGTCCGGCTTGGGACAATCATCCCTTTTTTCTGGCGCCGGCGCGTAACAAATTGTAATCTAAATGTAAAGAAAACGCTTGCAAAAATGGCTGTTTTTTCGACAATGCTATGGTACAATTAGACCATAATGAACCACATGGAGTGATGAGTGATGAGTATTGTCGCCGGCATCCTTGTTTGCGCTTTCGTGTATGTGATCCAGCAGTCCCTGGTCAGTCCGGGGGAGGAAGACTGGGAAAGCTATTGATTTTTTAATCCGGACAACCGTCTGCCGGCGGGCATTCGGTTCGGTTGGTGCGAATAGCATGATGATGGAAAAATGCAGCCTTTCCTCTGAATGAGGAAAGGCTGCATTTTTTTGTGCGATGCCGGACGCCCCAGCCGTTGCATCGATAGGCGGCTAGCGACTTTCTTCGGCCGGCGCCTTTTTTTCTTCATCGGGCTTGCCGGTTTGCCGCACCAAATCCATCGTCTGGCGCATCAGCTCGTATTCCCGGTCGTCGAGCGTCTCCAGCCTGTCCACCCAATCCTTGAGCTGCTGCTTTACTTCCTCCACGGCGTCCGGCTCATGCGCGTTCTTGGAGCTGTATTCGATCCAATGGGTCGCGAGATTGGCCGTAATCGTGCCGATCATGCCGATCCCCGTGATCATCAGAAAAACGGCGATGATCCTCCCGCCGAGCGATACCGGCGATATGTCGCCGTAGCCGACCGTCGTCGTCGTGACGATCGACCACCAGACGGCGTCGCCGAAGCTCCGGATATTGTCATTCTCGCCGCGTTCGAGCATGTAAATGCCGAAGGAGCTCCACGTCATGACAACAGCAGTAAAGGCGAGGATGCGCAGCAGCGCCGGCTGCCGGATCAAATG
The DNA here is from genome assembly GCF_963515335.1 of uncultured Paenibacillus sp. Lineage (NCBI taxonomy): Bacteria > Bacillati > Bacillota > Bacilli > Caryophanales > Paenibacillaceae > Paenibacillus > uncultured Paenibacillus sp. The sequence goes on from NZ_CAUPYC010000059.1 coordinate 4,928, forward strand.
CCAGACAAGCGGCGATGTGCGGATGAAAGCGATCAGCCGGATGAAACGGAGCAGCCGGATGAGCCGGAAGGAAGGATCGAGCGGAATGAGCGCGATCAGCTCCCAGCCGTTTTTTTTCAGGAATGCTTTGCGGTTGTCCGTTTTCCATATCCGCACGGCGAAATCGACGGCCAGAATGACCATTACCGTCCAATCGAAAAATTCCAGCTGCTCATTGCTTATTTGCGGTTGTGCATCCTTGGGTGCTACGATGATGATACCGTAAGTCAGCATCAGCAAAATCATGACGATCTCATAAACGACTTTGAAATACAATGCACGATCACCGCCTCATGGGGACCAATGTGTGATATAATGAACCGGGATGTCGAATTCCGGTATTGCTCACGAATTTAGATTAGAAAGAACGGAGCCGCGTATATCTATGAACGCCTATAATAACATATACGACGCGATCGGCGGAGCACCTGCCGTGCGGCGTCTCGTCGAAGCTTTTTATCCGAGGGTCCAGGCCCATCCGCTGCTGTCGCCGCTGTTTCCGGAGGACATCACGCCGGTTATGGAGAAGCAATATATGTTTTTAACCCAATTTTTCGGCGGGCCGTCACTTTACTCCGACCGGCACGGTCATCCGATGATGAGGGCGCGCCACTTGCCGTTCCCGATTACGAAGGAGCGCGCGGACGCCTGGCTCGGCTGCATGCGCGGGGCGCTTGCCGAATCCGGGCTGCCGGAGGAGCTGCAAACGCTCGTGCTGCAGCGGCTGTCGGGACCCGCGTATCATTTCATCAATACCGGCGACGGCGAGGAGGGATAGAGGCGTGATCGAACCTTTATTCCAGGCCAAAATCACATGCGTCTGCTGCGACAGCCCGTATCTCAGCTCCCGCGTCCGCCCGAGCTTCAAGAAAGCGATCAGGACGGACACCGATTTCTGCATGTGGTACAAGGAAGAAGTGAACCCCGATTACTATGTGGTGCGCGTATGCCCGATGTGCGGCTTCGCCTCGACGGAGAACGCCATGCAGAGGCTGAACGAACGGCAGAAGAGCTTCTATTACAACAAGCTCGGCAACAGTTGGGCGCCGCGCGATTACGGCGGAGAGCGTACATGGGAGCAAGCGATGGAATCATACAAGCTGGCGCTTTTATGCGCGCAGGCGGTAGGCGAGAAGGACCGGGTGATCGCCGGCCTGCTGCATCACATCGCATGGCTGTACCGGTATAAGGACAATAAAGAGCAGGAGCTGCGGTTTTTGCGGTTTGCGCTCGAGGCTTATATCAAGGTGTACGAAACCGAAGGCGAGTCGCTTAACAGCGCGCGCCTGATGTTTCTGCTCGGAGAGCTGCACAAAAGGGTGGACGAGCCTTACGAGGCGGTCAAATGGTTCGCGCGCGTCGTTAACGACAAAAGAATTGCGGACGCCGGCATGATCCGCGCCTCGCGCGAGCAGTGGCAGAATCTGCGCGAGGACATGCTCGCCAAAAAAATGGAGCTTCCCGAGGAAGTCGAGGAGGCATAATCCGTCCGGCGGCGGAGCAATCGCAGGAAAGCCTTTCGAGGGCTGCAGGTTTACGGAACCTGCGGCTCTGCGAAAGGCTTTTTCTCATCGGCGCAAATCGGTGTCGGTGAGCAGGTAATCGCGGTCGGCGTCGAGCACGGTCAGCTTGCCGCGGCAGCAGGGAAAAACGAGCAGCTTCTTGCGCCCTGTCCGAATGTCGTCCAGCTCGCGCGGGCGAAGCGGGACGAGTACGTTCTCGGCGCCGCAGAACGGGCAGGCCGGCACATAGATGTCGTCCATGATCCGGTCGTAAGGCCATGCACGTTCGAAAGGAATCATGTTTGGGGGTCCTCCGGCGGTTTGTCCGATACGGGAGCTTCGCCCCGGGCGTTTTTCGCTTCGGCGGCGGCCAGCTCTCCGAGCTTCTGAAGCAGGATATGACGGGGCATATGCATAAGGTGCTCAATCGGCACATTCAGCTGCTTGGACAGCTTGATCGCGGTGTCGGGCGATATTTGTAACGGTCCGGCCATGCAAATTCCTCCTTGCGGTTTCCAGCTGCTGGGATGGAAGCCGATTGTCGTGTTATACTTTAAGTTATACAACGCCGGCCGGATTTGCGCAAACGCGGGGGCCGGACCTTCTTCATGCCGACCGGAATCGGGTCGAGAACAGGTGCAGGGGAGCGATCGCATGGCAGCGTTATCGATGCGGTGGGAATTGGATTCGATCTACGAAGGCGGTTCGGGCTCGGAAGCCTTTGCCCGTGAACTGGAGCAATTGGAGCAGGACATCAAAGCGCTCTCCGCGTCACTGAAGGAAGCGCGGGACGTCACCGCCGGCCGGTTGACGGAATGGACGGAAAAGGCCCAGTCGGTGCTCGCGAGGCTGCGGGAGGCGGAATCATTCACGGGCTGCTTGACGGCGGCCGATGCGGCCGACCGCCGGGCGGTCGCGCTTGACGACCGGGTCAAAAATGTGCTGGCCGACTTTCACGGCGTCATGACGGCCTACGATCAGGCGCTCGGCTCGGCAAGCGAGGAGCTTTGGCGCGAATGGCTGGCCGGCGGTCCGGCCGAGGCCGCCGCGTTCTATGTGAACGAGCGGCGGGAATCCGCGAAGGAGAAGCTGCCGCCCGAGCAGGAAGCGCTGGCCGGCGAGCTTGCCGTGAACGGCTATCACGGCTGGGGGGACTTGTACAACAACACGATCGTGGGGCGCGCCCGGTTCGAGGCGGCGGACGAAACCGGCGAGAAGAAGGCATACTCGGCCGGGCAGCTGCACAACTTGCTGTCGCACGGCGACCGCGGCGTGCGGACGGAAGCTTTTCGCTCATGGGAAGAGGAGTGGGGCAGGCAGTCGGATCTGTGCGCCGACGCATTGAACCGGATCGCGGGCTTCCGGCTCAAATTGTACGAGCGGCGCGGCTGGCATTCGGTGCTGAAGGAGCCGCTGCAAATGAACCGGATGAGCGAAGATACGCTTCAAGCGATGTGGGCGGCGATCGGCGAAGGGAAGCCCGCGCTCGTGCGTTACATGGAGCGCAAGGCGAAGCTGTTCGGCCTGGAGCGGCTTGACTGGCACGACGTGGCCGCGCCGGTAGGCCGGGCGTCCCGTAAAGTGCCTTACGATGAAGCGGCCGAGCTGATCGCGGACAGGTTCCGCGCGTTCAGCCCGGATATGGCGGACTTCGCGCTGCGCGCTTTCAGGGACGCATGGATCGAAGCGGAGGACCGGAGCGGCAAGCGTCCGGGCGGGTTCTGCACGTCGCTGCCGGTCAGCGGGCAGACGCGGATTTTCATGACCTATTCGGGCACGCCGGACAACGTCTCCACGCTCGCTCACGAGCTGGGGCATGCCTACCATCAGCATGTCATGAACGATCTTCCGCTTTTTGCGCAGGAATATGCGATGAACGTGGCGGAAACCGCCTCGACCTTCGCGGAGTCGCTCGTCGCCGACTACGCCGTGCAGGCGGCCCAGGACAAGGACGAGAAGCTGGCGCTGTTGGACGACAAGCTGCAAAGCTCCGTCGCGTTCTTCATGAACATTCACGCGCGGTTCTTGTTCGAGACACGGTTCTACGAGCGGAGGCGCGGCGGCCTTGTGGCGGCGGACGAATTGAGCGCGATGATGGAGGAGGCGCAGCGGGAAGCCTATGCGGGAGCATTGGGCCTCGCTCATCCGACCTTCTGGGCGTCCAAGCTGCATTTCTATTTGACGGATGTGCCGTTCTACAATTTCCCGTACACCTTCGGGTACTTGTTCAGCGCCGGCATCTATGCGCGGGCGAGGGCGGAAGGCCCGGCATTCGCCCCGCGTTATGTGGCGCTCCTGCGCGACACGGGCAGCATGACCGTCGAGGACCTGGCGCGCAAGCATCTCGGCGTCCGCCTGGACGATACCGCCTTCTGGCGGGAAGCCGCCGCCGGCACCGAGGCGGATGTCGCGCAATTCCTGGCGATGACGGAATAGGGAAATGTGCCGGTTTCTGCCCGTTTGAATATCAAGGCCCGTTTCGCATGTACTCGCCCCCGATGGCGGGTCACGGCGAACCGGGCTTTTTCCGTTAATGCTCTTTAGCATCACCCGACAATTAGCACAACCTATATCTTCAAAATGGCATGACAAAAATCGACTTCGTCTTCGCGAAGTGATTTATATCATTGAATCCCTATAATTATTGTGTATTATATTTTTATGTGCTACATTATTTAACGATAACAGCTTAACATGGATACAGGTGGGGATGGCAATCGAACTGACGGCTAGGCAAACGGAAATATTGAATCTGGTCAAACGGCACGCCCCGATTACGGGTGAATCGCTGGCCGAAATGCTTGGCGTGAGCCGGCCGACGCTCCGCTCCGATCTGGCTCTGCTCGTCATGCTGGGGCTGCTGGACGCGAAGCCGAAGGTGGGCTATTTTCCGGGAACGGCCTACCAAGGCGGGGGCGACGCGCTCGCCGCCTACAGGACGCTCAAGGTCGGGGACGTACAAGCCGTGCCCGTCAATGTGGCGGAAACGCAATCGGTGCACGATGCGGTCGTGGCGCTTTTTACGGAAAATGTAAACACGCTGCTGGTCGTCGACACCGCGCAAAAGCTCGTCGGCCTTGTAACGCCCAAGGACTTGCTCAAGGTAACGCTCGGCAATCCCAATGCGGATGCCATTCCGGTCAGCATGGTCATGACCCGGCTTCCCAACTTCGTCACGGTTCATCCGGACGATTATGCGGCGGACGCCGTCCGCAAAATGATCGCGCACGCGCAGGATTGCCTGCCCGTCGTGCGTGAATCGGAGGGCGGGCGGGAGACGACCGGCTGGATTACGAAAACGCACGTCGTCGGTTGGCTCGGCGATATCGTGTCGGCGGCGGATTGGGGAGGCGGCGGGAAGGCATGACGGAACAGCAGACGATTTATATATGCTCCGACGGCGTCGGGGAGACGGCGGAAGCGGTTGCGCAGGCGACGATGCGCCAGTTCGGCGGGGAGCGAATCCGACTCAAGCGCTACGCGCCGGTGAAGGACGAGGACGAGATCGTTCAGGTCGTGGAGGAAGCGGCGAGGACGGGCGGATTTATCGCCTTCACGCTTGTCCAGCCGGAGCTGCGCGAGATGATGCGCGAGGAAGCGGCGAGAAGAGGCGTTCGCGCCGTCGATGTGCTCGGCCCGATGATGCAGGCCTACATCGATACGTTCAACGGCAGTCCGAAGCGCGAGCCCGGCCTGCTGCATACGCTTGACGACGATTACTACAAGCGGATCGAAGCGGTGGAGTTCGCGGTAAAGTTCGACGACGGCAAGGATGCGCGCGGATTGCTGCAGGCGCAGGTCGTGCTGATCGGCGTGTCGCGCACGTCGAAGACGCCGCTCAGCATTTATTTGGCCCACAAAGGCATTCGCGTCGCGAATCTGCCGCTCATTCCCGAGGTGAGGCCGCCTCAAGAGCTGGCCGCCGCGCCCGGCAAGCTGATCGTCGGCCTGACGATGGAAGTCGGACATATGGCCTTGATCCGCAGCGAGCGGCTCAGGGAGATGGGCCTGCCCGAAACGGCGTCCTATGCGTCGGAGAAGCGCATCACGGAAGAGCTTGCATTTGCCGACGACGTCATGGAAACGGTCGGCTGCAAAAGGATCGACGTTACACGCCGCTCCATCGAGGAGACGGCCGCCATCATTTTACGCTGGTTGAATGAAATGCCGGAGAAACGCTAACAACGGACAGGAGGCACTTTCGCATGGAGAGAGAGCTTGCGCTTGAATTGGTGCGTGTGACCGAGCTCGCGGCATTGTCCGCTTCCCCTTGGATGGGACGCGGCGACAAGAACAGCGCCGACGAGGCGGCGACGGAAGCGATGCGCCGGATGTTCGATTCGGTGTCCGTTCAAGGGACGGTCGTTATCGGCGAAGGGGAAATGGACGAGGCGCCGATGCTGTACATCGGCGAGAACGTCGGCAGCGGCAACGGGCCGGAGGTCGACATCGCCGTCGATCCGCTTGAAGGGACCGAGATCGTGGCCAAAGGGCTGAACAACGCCATGGCCGTGCTTGCCGTTGCGGGCAAAGGGCAGCTGCTGCACGCGCCGGACATGTATATGGAGAAGCTCGCCTGCGGACCGGCGCTCGCCGGCAAACTGAGCCTGAAGGATCCGGTGCGGACTACGGTGGAGAAGGCTGCGCTTGCGCTGAACAAACCGCTGTCGGATCTCACCGTCATGATGCTAGACCGGAAGAGGCACGAAACGATCCTGACCGAGCTTCGCGACGCGGGCGTCCGCATCAAGTTCCTGTCCGACGGCGATGTGGCCGGCGCGATGGCGCCGTGTTTTCCCGAAGCCGGCATCGACCTGTACGTCGGCTCCGGCGGGGCGCCGGAAGGCGTCATCGCGGCCGCGGCGATCAAATGTCTCGGCGGCGAAATCCAGGGCCGGCTCATGCCGGAGAACGACGAGCAGTTCGAGCGCTGCGTCGCGATGGGAATCAGCGATCCGCGCCGCATCCTGACGATGGACGATATGGTCGGCACCGGCGACGTCATTTTTGCCGCTACCGGCGTCACGTCCGGCGAGTTTCTCGGCGGCGTCCGCTATTTGCCCGACCAGCGGGCCGAAACGCATTCGATGGTGATGCGGGCCAAAACGCGCACGATCCGCCATATCCGCTCGCTTCATTATTTGCCGAACAAGCAGCTGTACCGCAAGTAACGGCGGCCGGCAAGCTTTTTCGATAGAGTATCGCCTGCATGCAGGAAACACGACGATAAGGAGAGTTGGGCAGGATGGAGCAGACGTTTGTGATGGTGAAGCCGGACGGCGTAAGCAGAGGGCTGATCGGCGCGGTGGTGTCGCGGTTCGAGAACAAGGGACTGAAGCTGGCCGCGGTCAAAATGATGACGATCCCGCGTGAATTGGCGGAGCGTCATTACGGGGAGCATAGGGAGAAGAAGTTTTTCGGCGAGCTGGTCGATTTCATCACATCCGGACCGGTATTCGCGATGGTATGGGAAGGGCCGCAGGCGGTGAAAAACGCCCGTTTGATCATCGGCGCGACCAACCCTTCCGAAGCGGTGCCTGGGTCGATCCGCGGCGATTACGGCCTCATCGTGGACAGCAACATCGTGCACGGCTCGGATTCGCCGGAAAGCGCGCAGCGTGAAATCGGCTTGTTTTTCGGCTGAAAAATATTCATAATGAATATGTTGGTAAATGAATAAAAATGTGAGGGAGAGGGATCATGAAGTTCTTTTTGGACACGGCCAATGTGGAGGAAATCAAGCGGATCGCCAAGCTCGGCCTGGTCGACGGCGTAACGACGAACCCGTCGCTGGTCGCGAAGGAAGGCCGGGATTTCAAGGAAGTCGTCCAGGAAATCTGCGGCATCGTTTCCGGTCCCGTAAGCGCCGAGGTCATCGGCACGAAAGCGGACGACATGCTGAAGGAAGCGTTCGAAATCGCGGAATGGGCGCCGAACGTCGTCATTAAGCTGCCGATGACCGAGGACGGCCTTTTTGCGACGCATGCTTTGGCCGAGAAGGGCATCAAGACGAACGTCACGCTTGTTTTCTCCGCGGCTCAAGGGCTCATGGCGGCCAAAGCGGGCGCGACCTTCATCAGTCCGTTCGTCGGCCGTCTCGACGACATCGGCACGGAAGGCATGAAGCTTGTCCAGGATTTGAACATCATCCTCACCAACTACGGCTTCGCGACGGAAATTATCGCCGCCAGCATCCGCAATATCGCGCATGTCGAGCAGGCCGCTCTGGCCGGCGCGCACATCGCGACGATTCCAGGCTCGCTGCTGCCTTCGCTGTGGAAGCACCCGCTGACCGACATCGGCATCGAGAAGTTTCTGAGCGACTGGAGCAAAATGCAGAAATAAATCTCGCGGCGGCTCATAAGCGCGTACTTATCAGCCGCCATCTGTTCAAAAACTCATTTCTTTAATCTTAATCCACAATTCGGACAAAAGGCTGCATCTTTCGGTACAGACGCATTGCAATTAGGGCAGGTTGTCGGTTGCGGTTGAATATTGTTGCCGCAATTGGTACAAAACTTATGATTCGCATCGTTCTCTTTCCCGCAATTGGGACAAATAAGGGCATACCCGGTTTTCGGGGCGGATGCAGGCCGCTGAGGAGGCACATCATTAGGTTCTCTATAAACATTATCATGTCGTTGACGACGATAATGATGGTGATCATCGTATTCATCGTCATAATGCCCGCCGTGATGTCCGCCGTGATGCCCGCCGTGATGCCCGCCGTGATGCCCGCCATGATGTCCGCCGTGTCCTCTAAACAGGTTACGGAACAAATCTGACATTGAAATCACTCCTTATCGCACATATATTGTAGAAAAGCCGCAACACTATTTTAGTATATCCTTCCTCATTAATTTACTTAAGAAGTGATCCGAAATGAAGACCGATCGCAGCAAAAAGCAAGCCCCATACCACAACCCAAACTGACTTCGCAGGCGAGTCGTGCACGACTATGTTTCGAAATACGCTGATCGCCCAAACTAATATAGCGGCGGCATAAACTCCGAGCCCCAGCAACCACAACAAGAACGCATTCCAGGTAAGAGGAAAAGTTTTACCTGTGGCGCTTAAAAGAACCGGCAATGATTTTACAACATATTGCACAACGGCAACCGGGTCGGGTTGGTTAGGAATTTCCCAAATTACCTGACTCCCATTAGAGAGTAGGGAAACGATAAGTAGCACGGCAACATATAATACCTCTGCCAAGATGACAAACAACATGGTTCCGGACAGTGCCAGGAAAGCCAGATTGTTCGGGGACAATACTTTTTTCAACTGTTTTCTGAACGAAAATGAGGAACGCTCATGATAAATATGGGAATCGCCTTGCCTTCGCGCCCAAAACATCAAAAGCTCCAAAAAACGATACATCCTTCGGCCCCCCATCTCTATGGCTAAGCAACATTATTGCTGCGGATTCTTCAAGTGTGAAACCCTGCCAGTAATTTTATACTACACATTGTAGTGGAATAAGTAAAGTTGGTAAAGCTGAAAGGCGGTCTGAGCCAAGAGACATATTCGGGGTCAATGCCCGTATTGACTGTATTTTGAATCTGTGCTAAAGTAGAACCACAATTATCCAAATGACCGGAACGGAAGCACCGTTCACGGCCTGCGGCTTATGCTGCGGGCGTGAACGGTGCTTTTTTGCGTTTCGGAAGCTGGGGAGGGACGAAGATGTTTCAATTGGCGGTTGCTGTACGCGAGCGGGAGTACATCCGGCGGTTGGCCGACTATATACGGTCGTCACCGTTCGGGCAGGAGTGGCGGGTTACCGGTTTTTCCTCCGCCGCATCCTTGAAGCAGTATTTGAAGGGCGGTTACCCGGTCGACCTGCTGCTTGTACAGCCGTGGCTGGCTGCGGAAGCCGAAGCGCACGGCGCCGGCATCCCGAAGGCATTGCTCGTGAGGCGGGCTGGAGAAGCGGCCGGCGCGGCGGAAGGCTGGACGGAGGTGCTGCAGTTTCAGGCCGTGCCGCGGCTGCTCAGGCAATTGACCGCCGTGCGCGCCGAGGGCGGGGGAACGGTCGTTAGGCTGAGGACATCCGGGGCCGGCCGCACGGCGGTTATAGCCGTTTATTCACCGGTCGGGGGGATCGGCAAAACGACCGCAGCCCTTAATCTGGTCCATCAAGCCGCGCTGCAAGGCAAGAATGTGTTCTACCTGAACCTGGAGCCGTTCGACGCGACGGGCCTGCTGCTTGGCGCCGGCGGCTCCAAGGGGGAAGAGGGGCTGTCCGGGGTGCTGTACGCGCTCAAGTCGCATCCCGGCGAAGCGGGAGCGGCGTTCAAGCGTCTGCGCCGGCATCACTCCGTACTGAAGGCGGATTATTTTGCCGGCGATACGCTCCCCGAGGAGAAGCTTGCCTTGCCGGCGGAGGACACGTCCCAACTGCTGGAGACGATTGCCGAATCGGGGGATTACGACCTCGTCGTCGTTGATTTGGACAGCGCGTTTCGCGAAGCCCATATGGCTGTATTTGAACGGAGCCGGCATATTTTGTGGCTGGTGTCGCAGGAACTGCCGTCCCTGCGCAAAACCGAATCGGCTCTGGCCTTCGCCCGGCGCGCATGGCCGGAACGATTCGGAGACACGGAGCGGAATATACGCTATATCGCTTGCCGGCACATGGAAAGCGAAGGTGCGGCGGGATCATCCGTCTGCGGCAATCTTCCGGTATTCGGAAAGCTGCCGTATGTTTCCGAGTGGCGCATGTTGGAGCAGCCCGGCCGGCTCCTCGCCTCCCGGACATACCGCGCCGCCGCCGCCGGTCTGCTGGGGAAGATGGGCTTGAAGGGAGAGGAGTCCGGTGATCGGAGAGGGAACGGCGCGGCTGTTGCGGGGCCGTATTAAGGAGCGGCTCGATCTCCACGAAGCGGTGACCGACGACGAGCTGCTCGGGACGGTGGAGAGCGTCGTATTCGAGTGGTCCGATTCCAATCCGCTGACGGCGTCCGCCAAGCATCAGGCGGTGCGGAGATTGTTTCATTCGTTTCGCGGACTGGATCTGCTGCAGCCGTTGCTGGACGATCCGACCGTGACGGAAATTATGATTAACGGCCACGAACATATTTTTGTCGAGCGGGGAGGGTTGATCGAAAAGGTTGACCGCGCGTTCGAGAGCAGGGAGCGGCTCGAGGATTTGATTCAGGCCGTCGTGGGCGGCGTGAACCGGGTCGTGAATGAATCGTCGCCGATCGTCGACGCCAGGCTGTCCGACGGCTCGCGCGTCCATGCGGTGCTGCCGCCGGTCGCGCTGCAAGGGCCGATCCTGACGATCCGCAAATTTCCCGAGCGGCCTTTGTCGATGGAGGGCCTGGTCGACGCCGGCGCGGTTTCGATGGAGGCCGCAGGCCTGCTTGCCGGACTGGTTCGGGCCAGATACAACATTCTGGTGGGCGGAGGAACGGGAACCGGCAAAACGACATTTCTTAACGCGCTATCGAGCTTCATCCCACCGGATGAACGGGTGGTTACGATCGAGGATTCCGCCGAGCTGCAAATCCGGAACGTTCCGAATCTCGTATCGCTGGAGACGCGCAACGCCAACACGGAAGGAAGGGGCGAAGTAACGGTGCGCGATTTGATCCGGGCTTCCCTGCGGATGCGGCCCGACCGCATTATCGTCGGCGAAGTCCGCGGAGGTGAGGCGATCGACATGCTGCAGGCGATGAATACGGGCCATGACGGCAGCCTTACGTCCGCGCACGCCAACGGTCCTAAGGATATGCTGGCCCGCTTGGAAATGATGGTACTGTCCGCGTCGGAGCTTCCTCTTTCCGCCATTCGCGGGAGCATCGGGTCGGCTTTGGACATTCTTGTCCATTTGTCCCGGCTGCGCGACGGCACGCGCCGGGTGACGGACATCGCGGAGGTGACCGGGTATCGGGAAGGAGCGGTGGAGCTCAATCCGCTTTTCCGGTTTGAGGAGGAGCATGGGCGTGACGGCAAGGTCGGCGGACGCCTGGTGCCGACCGGCAACCGGCTTGCGCATATGCGGAAATGGCGGCTTGCCGGCCTCGGTATCGAGCCGGCGGCAGAAGGGGAATCGCCATGACGCGGCTTTCCCGGCTGCAATACGGAGCGGCGTTGGCGGCAGGGGGATTGGCCGGTTTTGCGGCGGGATATCTGTTTTACAGGTCGGTTTGGATCGCGCTGCTGTTCAGTCCATTGGGTTTCGCGGCGCCGGGATGGTTGCGGAAGGAGCTTGCCCTTTGGCGGAAGCGGCGAATCGCGCTGCAGTTCAAGGAGGCGCTGCAGTCCATCGCGTCCTCTCTGTCTGCCGGACGGTCGGTCGAAAATGCGGTCGCTTCGGTGTCCGACGAGCTGCGGACGGTTTTTCCCGATCCGCGAACGGAAATGCGCCTGGAGTTCGAACGGATCCGGGCAGGCATCCGCAACGGCGACAATCTTGAGGCTTGTCTTCGCGCTTTCAGCGATCGTGTAAGGCTGGAGGAAATCGCCCGGTTCTGCGACGTGCTCGCCATTGCCAAACGGTCCGGAGGCGACATGGTGGCCATCGTCCGGCGAACGGCCGGGGCAATCGGCGAGAAGCTCGAAATCGAACGGGAAATTTCCGTCATGGTGGCGCAGAAACGGTTCGAGGCGCGCATTATGATGGCGGTGCCTTTCGTGTTTATGGCCGTTTTGTCATGGGCCGCCCCGGATTATATGGCGCCGCTGCATCGTGGAACCGGATATGCGGTCGTCACAGCGGCGCTGATGATGCTTGCCGGCTGCATCTATCTGATTCGTAAATGGACGTCGTTTGAAGTGTGAGAAAACGTTGGTTGGGGGAATGCCGGCGGATGGTTGTCTTGGCGTTGATATTGGTGGCGGTATGGTTATCGGCAGGGGTGTCGGCCGGTTTGGAACGGATCAAGCAAACTGCGGGTGAGATGGTGACGGGAGCGGCCGCCGCCGAAGATCTTCTATTCAGTATGCCTTTTCTGTTTCTGCTTGAGAGAGCGAATGTTTTTGCGGCGGCTTCCGGCTTCACGGCGTCGATCCAGGCGAAGCTCGCGCTGCTGCACGGTGAAGAGATGGATGCCGCCGCCGGGAAGCGGTGGCTGGCAGGCGCGGCCGGGTCGGGCTACGCGGCGCTTACCGTCATGGCGGCTCTGGGCTCCGCGACGGATGAACCTGCGCTTCTGACGATGGGATTGGTTCTGGCCGTTCTGCTGCCGGCCGCCCGCGTTCGCGCTTTATACCGCAAGGTGGAGGAACGCCGCAGGCGGATCGTGCAGGCGCTGCCCGATCTGCTCGGAACGCTGATGCTGCTCGTCGGAGCGGGCGAGACGGTTCAGCAGGCGTTGTTCCGGTGCATGGCGAACGGCAGTCCGGATCACCCGCTGTATGGCGAGCTCAGGCGGGCGCTTCACTCGGTCCGCAATGGGGAGCCGTTCGGGCATGCCATGGAGGGCTTCGGCCGCAGGTGCGGGGTGCGGGAAGCGGCGGTTTTTACGGCGGTGCTGCTGCTCAATTGCCGCAAAGGAGGCGACAGCTTTGTTTTGGCGCTGCGGGAGCTGTCGTTCACCTTGTGGGAGAAGCGGAAGGCGGTGGCGCGCATGCGCGGCGAGGAGGCATCCTCCAAGCTCGCTTTTCCGCTGGTGGGCATTTTTATGCTGCTTATGGTACTGGTCGGCGCTCCCGCTTTATTGTCGGTGTCTTGACCGAAGAAACGGATGAGAACAAGGAGGAGACGAATGCTGTCCGCGTTGTGGAGAGGGCCGCTTCGGCGGCTATGGAGATCCGAGGAAGGGCTCGGCACGCTTGAGGTCATATTGATTATTGCCGTCGTCATTATTATCGCTTTGCTGTTCAAGGACTGGATCGTTCAACTCGTCGAGAATTTAATGGGTAAAGCGGATGAGCAAGCGGATAAAATATTCGATTGACCGCGCGGCGGGGCGGCGAATTTGGCGGGATGAACGGGGAAGCGCGGTGTTGGAGTCATCGGCAGTTTTTCCGTTTGTGTTCATATCCGTTCTGTTGCTGATGCTGATGAGTTTGCTTGTGTACGAGCGGGCGGTTTTGTATTATTCCGCATCGGCGGCCGCGGAAAGGGCCGCCTTCCGGTGGGACAACAGCAGCCGTGACCCGGTTACCGGCATGGCGCCGGAGGGCCGTTATGACGGTTTGTATTGGAGGCTGGGCGATGACGATATGCCGGAAGGCATATTCGGATCTTTTGGGGGTGACCGGTCCGGGGGCTATTTGGCGCTGCCAGTACCGCAGGCGGATGCTGCGGCTGTCGATTCGCTGCCGGTGCGCAAAATGAAGCCGGCCGCCGGCCGGATCGCGTTTACCTATCGTGGTGAGATGGCATACGAACGGAAGCCGCTGCTTCGGCGGGTTGCCGTCAGCTTGTCTTCATCCGTTGTGATCGGGCAAATAGCAAGGCTTACCGGAAGATCGGAAAGCCGGGTCAAGGCGTCTGCCGTCATCGTGGATCCGGTTGAATTCATCCGGAACGTAGATTTGGCGAGATACTACGCGGCGAAATTCGGCAGCGGCCGCGCGGGCGCGGGCAAACGCGCCAAGGCGGCGGCCATATTGAACGAGCGGAAGCCGGGCTCTGCTCCAGGAGCGGAACGATGAATTCGCGAATCGGCGCATGGAATGGAGGAACGCCATGAGGCGGGGTGGTTGCTTTATCCGGAGCGGGCAGGGCTCCGTGTCGGTTTATATGATTTCGGCCGCCGCCGCTGTTTTTCTGTTCATGTCGGTTCTCATCGATTATGCCAGAATTTACGCATTTGAGAAAATGACGGAAACGGCGGCTTATGCGGGCGTGAGATCCGTGCTCTCCGCTTATGACGACAGTTTGTATGCCAGATACGGTCTGTTCGGCAGAGGGGGTACGGAGAGCGACGGCATTTTTCAACGGGCAGTGGGCGGTTCGCTTTCGGCGGCATCGGGATTTGGATCAGGATCGGAATTGGAATTGGAATTGGAATCGGAATCGAAATCGAAATCGGAATCGGAATCGAAATCGAAATCGGAATCGGAATCGGATGAGGCGTTTCGGCTATTGGATCCTCGGGTGGAGGACGCCCGTGTCAACGCCGGCGCTCCGCTCGGCAGGCACGATGTACTCAGGCGGCAGATAATGGAGGAAATGAAATATAAAGCCCCGGTCGATTTCGCGATGGAGCTGACCGCCAAGTTCCGGCCGCTCTCAGGTGCGATGAAGGAAGCGTCGCGGACGGTCAATCTGCTTGAAGAGCTTCGGGCTTTGTACGATCAGCGGCAAGCCCGCTTGCTGGCCGCCGCGGCTTATCAGAAGGATGCGTCCAACGCGGTTTCCTCGTCCGGGCTAAACGGGCTGATTCCCGCGGGCCGTTCGGCTTCCGCGCCGGCGGGCGAGGGAACGGCTTTTGCGGTGGCAGGCGGTTTCGGCTCCTACCGGGAGTGGATTCAGGCGGACGCCGCGCGTGCCGATGGGGAAGAACCGGCTAATGACCGGGCGATTGCGGACTATGCGCAATCCGCGCGGGCTGCGGCTGCGGCCATTCGCCGATCGGCCGGAACCGCTGCTGCCTCCCACAGCCGGTTGCTTCGGCTTGCCGCGCAAGAGCTTGAGGCGGCGGAGGCGCTGAATCGCCGCATGGAGACCGCGGTACGGCAAGCGGAAAGCGCCGGGAACGCAACAGGCTTTGACCGGCTTGGGGGAAGCCGATCGGTCGGGGCGGAAGGCGGCGGCGGGGGACCAGGAGCGCAAGAGTCCGACATGGCCGATGTGCGTTCCGGGGCGGGAAAGCTGCTGCTGCCGAAAGACTGGTTTGCCGGCTATCGTTCAGAGCTTGAAGATCAGGGTGCGGCGCTGGCGGCGTTGGACGCGGAAGCCGGGAGCTTTCAATCGGCGGTATCCACTGCGCTCCTTTCTCCCGACCTCGGCTCGGGCGTGATGCTCCAAGAAGGGGCGGCGAGCTTGGCCGCAGCGTATGCGAATTACGAATCCATTTATCTGTCTCCCGGCGGCCGTATTCAGGAGAGAGAAAAAATGATTCGAAGCGGTCAGGAAGCGGATAAACGGCGACAAGCATTGGATAAGCAGGCGGATGCCAAATGGGGCGAGGCGCGAAAGCTTTTGCAACAAATATCGCTGCTTCCCCAAGGCGGAGAGGCTGCCGACGGATTTCGGAAGCTGGGAGAGCTGTCGGACAGAAACGGCCGGTGGAACGAGGCCGCTGCCGGATCGGAACAAGGGACGGGAGAGGAGGAGCCGGACAAGTCGGAACGATTGCCCGAGGCTTCGGATTCGATGAACGAGGCCGAAGGAATGTTCGGCGGGATGGCCGATATGCTGGACGGAGTGCGGGATGAACTCTATGTGAATGAGTATGCCGTTCACCGTTTTGTTCCCTTCGACCCCCGCAAGCTCCGGTACATGGCGGCCGGACCCGCGGAAACCGCCGGCTCCGCCGGGATCGAGGCGGCTCACGCGCTGACTGTCCATAATCAAGAGACCGAATATATCGTATACGGCCGGGACGATCCGGCATCCAATCTGGTTGGCGCTTTCAGACAGCTGCTAACCGTACGGCTGGCGATCAGGACGATGGAAGGACTAATCCGATTCCGCGCAATGGGACATCCGCTGGTCATATTGTCCGCGGCGGTTTTGTACGGTTTGGAGAAAGCGATGGAGGATATGGCGTCCCTGTTTACCAATGGCTCAACCCCATTATCCAAATATGCGGACATTGAGGTGCCTTATGCGGATTACTTGAGGTTGTTTTTATTGCTTCAAGTTAACGAAGCTGAGAAGCTGGCGCGCATTGCCGCATTGATCGAGTTCGGCACCGGCTACGGCCTCCAGTCGGTGCCGGCGGCCGTGTCCGGGGAAGTCAGGGCATCGGTGAGATTGTGGTTTTTGCCCGGTTTGATGCGATCGCTCGGCAAGGCCGGAATTTTGCGAGGAAGGGTTGTCGGAAACCGGTATGAAACGACGCGAACCGCAGCCGCTTCGTATTGAGGCATTGCGGGACGAGCGGGGCAGCATGGCGCTGGAAGCCTCGATCGTCCTGCCGGTATTTCTGTTTGCGCTGCTTTTGCTTATTTTTATGATTCGTCTTGCCGCGTTGCAAATGGCGCTTCAGGATGCCGCTTCGCAAGCGTCACGGCTGACGGCGGCCCATATCCGCCCTGCCGCGCTGGCGGCCGGCGGCGCCGCGGGCAGTTTGCCGGCATTGCCTCAGCTGCCCCTCGGGGATATCGGTCCGCTTGCGGCCGAGCTGGCGAGACGGCTTCCCGAGCCTGCCGGACCGCTGGTCGCCGCCGCGCTGGAAGGCGATTGGAAGCCTGTACGGGAAGCGGCAGCGACGCCGCTGGCAGCCACCGTGTTCGAGCCGCTTGCCCGTGAGCTCGCCGAGTCTTCGGTTCTCTCGGCGGAAAGGGTGAGCCTGCACAGCTTATCCTTGCCCGATTTGCAGCAGCGTGAAGAGCCTTATGTCAGGCTTGTGCTTGCCTATGAAATTCCGCTCGGCTTGCCTTTTACGAAGCGTTATATCCGAATTACGGCTAGCGCGGAGGAGCGGGTATGGATCGGCGACCCGCGTCCCTCATCCGCGGCGGATGCGGAAAAGCAGAATCGCTCCGCCATCACGCTGCTCTCGCTTGAGCCTTCTCCGCTGCGGCCCGGCCGCAAGGCAAGGCTGGTTGCCGCCGCCGCACCGGGGGAGACGGTCTCGCTGCAGGTTCGTTATAAAAGCGGCAACAGCCGGGCAAAGCACGTCGGCGACGCAACGGTCGGCGCTGACGGACTGGTGTCGTGGGAATGGCTTGTGTCGGGCAATACCACACCCGGCACCTGGGAGTTGACCGTAACGGGACGTGTCGGTACTTCGGCGAGCATGCATTTCGTTGTGGAGAAAAAAGGAGGAGGAGTGCCATGAACACGGCAATTGCCGAAGCGGGAGCGCTCGTATTGCTGTCTATGGCTTTCGTGCTTGATGTACGATTTATGATCATTCCGAACCGGTTGACCGTCCCTTCGTTTGCGGCAGGCTGCGTTTTCCAAGCACTGGCAGGCGGCTGGCAGGGATTTATTTACGCTGTCTTCGGAGCAGTCGTCGGCTTCTTTGTGTTACTGCTGCTTTATGGGCTGAAAGCGGTCGGCGCGGGCGATGTGAAGCTTTTCGCAGCGTTGGGAGCATGGGTCGGCCCTTCCGATGTATGGCGATACGCCGTTTATGCGGTGTTGATCGCAGGCGCGTACGGCATCGTTCTGCTGACGCTCGACAGCCCGCTCGTGCGCCGTCGCATCGCCCTGAACATGACCTTGCCTGCCGCATGGATCGTTGTGGATGAAGAAACCGGGAAGCCCTCAGGCCGGCTGCGGTTTCCGTTTATGCTGGCGGTCATGCCCGGAGCGGCGGCCGTGTGGTATTTCTAGCCGGCGGGATAAACCTCTGCCGAGACCTTCGCAGATGAGCGACTTACCGAATTGTGAAGCAATCCGCTTCGCATGCAGTCAGGTTTATGCATCAATCGAGAAAAGTTTCCGATGCTTCAATAAATCCTTGGCGAAGTTAAACGCGCTTTCTGTTGCGGTTGGAAAGGAGGTTCGGCATGGAGCCGTTTATCGTTGACTTTGCCATGCAGCGCGGACATGAAATGCTGCTGCGCAGGGAACCGGAGCTGTCCCGCGCAGATTTGGATGAAATCGATCTGCACATGCTGCAGGCGGAGCGGATTCCCCGGCTGCTTGCAGTCGACTGGCTTGAGGTGGACGGAGGCATTACGTTCCGCTACCTTATTTCGGGAAAACGTTTGGTTTCGCAAAAGCTGTTATCCCGTACGATCTCAATGGCGGATTATTACGCGCTGCTGCTCGGAGTTGTGGAAGCGGTCGACGAGTGCCGCCATTATTTGCTTCGCGAAGCATGCTGTCTGCTTGACGATCAATTTATGTATGTCGGCGAGAGCTGGGACGATATCAGACTTGCTTATGTGCCGCTGCGTGAGGGGATCCCGGGCCGTCCCTTGAAAGAAGCGCTGCTCGGGTTGGCGGTCCGCTGGATTGCGCGCGTTCCCGATGTTGACGGCGATGGACTGCAAAAGGTGCTGAGTATTTTGGAGGATACAGGCGCGACGTTGAACGCGGTCCGTGAGCGGCTGCTCGGTTTAATCGGACAGCCTTTCTCGACAGGCAACCTCGGTGCAAGCAACGGGCAGGGCGAGAAGGTTGATCTGCGTGCGGAGCCCGAAAGACGGCGGGAGCCGCACGGCGGCGAACCGATGCGCGCGGATGAGCAAGGGAAGCCTATTTGGGGGCTGTTGGCCGGAAACGAATCGCCACCGCGCTTCCAAACGGCGGGCGGTCAGGCCGTTCGTTTGCCGACCGTGACCGATATGGATGACGACGAGTGGGAGCCGTTACGCACAAAGCGGGGCGATGCGGATCGCGCGAAATGGCTAACGGGCGCGGTGGCGGCGATCGCGTTCGCTTTCGTTTGGCGGTTCGTTTATATGGAGGCGCCGGGCGTGCCTTTTTTCCTGGTCAGCTTCGGCTTGTCGCTTTTGATTGCCTGGGGTTTCCTGTTTGTGTGGAAACGGGTCGGCGCGGGTTCTTTTGCGGATGACATAACCGGAAACCAAGGCGCGGTTTTCAGTGAAGCCGATTCGGGCCGGGACAACGTCCCTTCCCGCTGGCGCATTCCCGCCGGTGAAGAGCCTGTCAAGTGGAGGCAGGGTCGCGATGAAACGGAGCGGGAATCTTTTACGGAGCCGGAATTGTCCATATCCGCCAAGGCCTCGGATCCGGATATGCCGAAGGACGAAACGGTATTTCTCGGACGGCAAGACGGTCAGGAAAGGATGGATGGCTTGATAACCTTGTTACGCGAGCATGCGGGAACTGCCGATTCGTTCCTTCTGGCGAAGGGGAAAACGGTCATTGGCCGAACGGCCGGCTTCTCACAAATTGTCGAACTCGCCGAAGGCGTGTCACGAACCCATCTCGAAATCGAATGCTGCCCGGGTGAGGTTAATATCCGCGATTTGAACTCCCGGAATGGGAGTTGGCTCAACGGCCGGCAGATGGTGCCTTACAAATCGTACAAGTTTCAGCCGAAAGATGAACTGCGATTGGCCGGCTCGTCCGGCCCGAAATATGTTTTGCAGGGGTGAGCGCCCCATGCTATGCTGAAGACAGGAGTTGATGAGCGGATGGAAGAACAATTGAACCAAATAACAGAACTATTGATTCGCATGAATGATCGGTTGGACGGTATGGGCGAGCGGTTCGACCGAATGGACGAACGATTCGACCGAATGGACGAACGATTCGACCGTATGGATGCGCGGATGGACGGTATGGACGAGCGGTTCGACCGAATGGACGAACGATTCGACCGAATGGACGAACGATTCGACCGTATGG
>NZ_CAUPYC010000060.1:0-24765 GCF_963515335.1 uncultured Paenibacillus sp.
CGGCTTCGGCGCGAAGCGCGGTCAGCCATTCCGGTTCGCCGTTCGCGCGCGATTGCTTCTCCACGGCCTCGCGGCTTATCGGGGTGCTCAGTTGTGTGCTCATTGAACGCAAGCTCCTTTCCCGATTAAGCTTGGCCGACGGTTTCGTCGACGATGCCCAGTTCTTCTTTGACCCAATCGTAGCCTTCGGCCTCAAGCCGCTCCGCCAGCTCCGGACCGCCCGACTTCACGATGCGGCCCTGCATCATGACATGCACGAAATCCGGCTGGATATAATTCAGCAAACGCTGGTAGTGGGTGATGATCAGGAAGCCGCGCTCCTCGGAACGCATCGCGTTGACGCCCGCAGCCACGATTCTGAGCGCGTCGATGTCGAGACCGGAGTCGATTTCGTCGAGAATGACGATTTTCGGATCCAGCATCATCATTTGCAGAATTTCGTTGCGCTTCTTCTCGCCGCCGGAGAACCCTTCATTTAAATAACGGTGGGCGAATTCCGTGTTCATCTCCAGCTCCTTCATTTTGGCTTCCATCTGACGGATGAACTTGATCAGCGAGATCTCGTTGCCCTCGCCGCGGCGGGCATTGATCGCGCTGCGAAGAAAGTCGGAATTCGTCACGCCCGCGATCTCGCTCGGATACTGCATGGCGAGGAAAAGGCCGGCGCGAGCGCGCTCGTCGACTGCCATCTCCAGCACGTCTTCGCCGTCCAGCCGGGCGGCTCCGTTCGTGACCTCGTATTTCGGGTGCCCCATGATGGCCGACGCGAGCGTACTTTTGCCCGTGCCGTTCGGTCCCATGATGGCGTGGATTTCTCCGCCTTTTATCTCAAGGTCGATCCCTTTCAAGATTTCTTTGCCGTCGATGGCCGCTTTCAGCCCTTCGAGTACGAAACGAGTTGCCATGATCTGTCCCCTTCCGGAATGTCCATTCCAATTGATTCTCAGTGATTCTCACTCATTAAAATCATTTTAGTATAAGTCTCGTTACAAATCAACAAACGCGCCGCCCGAAAACCCGCGTTGCAAGCGGTTTATGCGAGAGCCCGCCTGATTTTGTCGACTTCTTCGGAGAATTTCCCGTCGGGCAGCACCGGATGCTTCGGCGCATCCGCCAGCTCGTCCTCCAGACGAACCCAGGATTTGCAGCCCAAGTACGAATCGCGCAGCGGCACGTCGATCGGGCGCTCAAGTCTGTATATCCGGAGCAGCAGCAGATGCAGCGGCTGCTTTCTTTTCCATTTCAACCGTTCCTCGGCGAATGCATCGGTCCAGATATGATAATCCCGGAGGCGGTCGACCGCCTCCTGATCCGACAATTCGATATCCTCCACCGCCTCCGCGAACACCGAGATGCGCACGGTATCCGCGTCCGGACTCCAAGCGGCGACCGTCTCATCCACCAGCGTGCGGAACTCCGGCTTCAACAGCTCCCTGCGCTGATGCTCATAGGTCGGCAGCAGGTAAAACCGCGGACTTACCAAGCGAAAATCGCGCGTTTCCTCGATGATCCCGCCCTTGCGCAGGACGATGATTTGCAAGCCCTCCTCCAGGGCGCGAACGGCCGAAGCCCATTCCTTCAAAGCGACCGGTCCGGAGGCGGCGTTCATGCCGGCATTCTCAACCATAAGCTTGTCCTCCCTCCCGCAAAATCGGATTGTTTCCATTATAACAAACCCGGGTATTCCAACGCGAATAAGAATCCATTATACTATTCAAAGCGAAATCTACGGAGGTGTTCCCTTTTGTCCGCTTACCATCCGCTTGCCGAGCAAGAAGCGATCGACATCGCCAGCCGAATTGAAGACGTATTCCCACGGGGAGCCAAGCTTTCCTGCCGCGAGATCGGGGACGGCAACCTGAACCTCGTGTTTCATATAACGGACGCCGAATCCGGCCGCAGCCTGATTATGAAGCAGGCTTTGCCTTATGCCAAGGTCGTCGGCGAATCCTGGCCGCTTACGCTGGACCGCGCCCGGATCGAGTGCGAGGCCCTTATGGTTCAGCATCGCCTGGCGCCGGGTCTCGTGCCCAAGGTTTACCGGTACGACGCCGAGCTCGCGCTCACGATCATGGAAGACCTCAGCGATCACGTCATCATGCGGCGGGGTCTCATCGAGCTCGGCCGCTATCCGCGTTTCGCGGACGATATTTCGACGTTTCTCGCCAACACGCTTTTCTACACGTCCGATCTCGGCATGAACCAGCAGGAGAAAAAAATCCGCGCCGGACGATTCATCAACCCGGAGTTGTGTAAAATAACGGAAGACCTTATTTTCGACGACCCTTACACCGTGTCCGCCAACAACAATTATGAAGCCGCCATCGAAGACGAAGCCGAGGCGCTCCGCACCGACGCCGCGCTTCATCTTGAAGTGGCGCTGCTGCGCGAGAAGTTTCTGACCCAGGGGCAGGCGCTGCTTCACGGCGATCTGCATACGGGCAGCATTTTCGTCACGCCGGAATCGACGAAGGTGATCGATCCCGAGTTCGCCTATTACGGCCCGATGGGCTACGATATCGGCGCGGTGATCGCCAACCTGCTGCTGAATGCGGCCGGCCAAAGCTATTGGAGCAAGGATGAGGCGTCCCGATCCGATTACCGCGCTTATTTGCTGGATACCGCGGAGCAGGTGTGGACAGGCTTTGAGGCCAAATTCCGTGCCTTGTGGAATGAAAGCTGCGTGGACCGCCTGGCGAGGACGGCGCCCGGTTACCAGGACGATTACATGAGGAGACTGCTGCAGGATACGATCGGTTATGCCGGGGCGAAAATGGTGCGGCGCATCGTCGGGCTCGCCCATGTCGCCGATATCGACAAGATCGAAGACGCGGCCGTCCGGGAAGCGGCGCAGCGCACTTCGCTGCGGATCGGCAAAGCGCTGATCAAGGAAAACCGCCGGATCGCATCGTTCGGACAAGCGCTCGATATTGCCGCTGCCGCCCTACAGGGATAATGCGGCGAAGGGGCCCTGCGGTGTGCGGTGCGGTGCGACACACTGCAATGCGATGCTGCGGTGCGATGCGATGCAATGCGCCTCTCAAGTCACGCAACGGAAAGGAACGACAACGATGACAACTGCGACAAACAACCATAGCGAACTGCTGCCGGTCATCTGGGCAAGCGACCATGTCGAACTGCTCGACCAAAGACTGCTGCCGGAGGAGATCGTCTACCTGCAGCTTACGACGTCCGAGGACGTCTGGGAAGCGATCCGGCACCTGAAGGTCCGCGGGGCCCCTGCGATCGGAATTTCCGCCGCTTACGGCGTCGTGCTGGGCGCGCGCGAGGCCGCGGCATCCGGTAACGGCGAATGGCTGGAGGCCGTTGTCAAGCACGCGGACTACCTGGCGACGTCCCGGCCGACCGCCGTCAATCTGTTCTGGGCGCTCAACCGGATGAAGCGCCGGGCGCAGGATCTCGCGGACAGCGGCTTGTCCGCCGACGTGTGCCAGAACGAGCTGTTGACGGAAGCGATCGCCATCCAGAGCGAGGACGAGGAGACGAACCGCCTGATCGGCGAGCATGCCCTTACGCTGTTCAGCGACGGCATGGGCGTGCTGACCCACTGCAATGCGGGCGGTCTCGCAACGTCCCGATACGGCACCGCCACCGCGCCGTTCTATCTGGCGAAGCAGCGAGGCATCGAGCTGAAAGTATTCGCCGACGAGACACGTCCCGTGCTGCAAGGCGCAAGGCTGACGGCGTTCGAGCTGCAGCAGGCCGGCGTCGACGTCACGCTGATCTGCGACAACATGGCCGCCATGGTCATGTCCAAAGGCTGGGTGAACGCCGTGATCGTCGGCACCGACCGGGTAGCCGCCAACGGCGACGTCGCCAACAAGATCGGCACCTACGGGGTTGCCGTGCTGGCCAAGGCGCACGGGATTCCGTTCTACGTCGCTTGTCCGATGTCCACGATCGATTTGGAAACGCCGACCGGCAGTGAAATTCCGATCGAGGAGCGCCAGCCCGAGGAGATTACCGAAGGGTTCGGCAAACGAACGGCTCCGCAAGGCGTAAAGGTTTACAACCCCGCCTTCGACGTGACGCCGCACGAGTACGTGGACGCGATCATAACGGAGAAAGGCATCGTGCGCGCTCCGTTCGACGTCAATCTGCGCAAGCTGTTCGAAGCGGTTCCGACCGAGTAACCAATCCGGGATGCAATCCCACGGAGGTGTCCGGACGGGTACGTATGGCTGACCAACTGAGCGAGCCCGGATAAGGTCAATGGCGTCATGCATTCGGGCACACGCCGGGAAGCGGATGCGCGCAAGAGCCGGCCACAAGTCGGGGATAACAAAGAGAAACCCTGTGTCTCTCCCATAAAGACGCGGGTTTCTCGACAAGCTGGGAACCCGTCCGATCAAGGACGGGTTCGCCGTTTCAGGAGCCGGCATGCTCCAGCATGCGCTCCAGCGCGTCCCGGCCTTTCATGCCGATGCGGATGCCGATCGTCTCCGCTTGCACGGTTACCGATTCCAGCGGCGCTTCCATCAGCTCCTCGAGCGTCCGCACGCCGACCGCCCGGCCCGCTATGATGCCACGGTCCTTCAGACGCTCGTTCAGCAAACCGATGTCCAATGCGCCGCACATTATATAGCCGGTATCCGTCGTTATGGCGAGCAGAGTCGTCTTCGGAAGCTTGACCTCGACGCCGAGAACCGCCGTGCTCCCGATCATATAGGGTACTATGCGAATCACCGTCTCACCCCCATCTCCGTACGGTTTGTTACAGACTTCGACATAGCAGTGTATGCGGAAAAATCCCGGGGCGAAAGGGCGAATATCCCTGAATTCCAATATTGGATCGGAAACCCCGCAACAACGTAAACGGTTCACAACTTAGGCGGCGGTCCCCCTATGTTGGGGACTAGTGCGCGGGAATTGATAATGATATATTTGTAATTGAGGTTTCAGAACGGAGGAAGCTATGAAAACGACCGGAAACAACGCTCGCAAAAGCTTTATTTTCAACATAGACCTGCTCATCGAAGGCGAGACGAACGCTAAAGCGTTGGAACGGTTGCTGCATGTTCTCAATAACGAAGAGATTGCGGACTTTCGCATCCTATCCGGCCTGCAGATCGGCCGGTTGATTGAAGAGGGCTTGCGGGAACCGGCGTTAAAGCCGGTCAACATTCCGCAGCAGCTTCAGTCCAAAGCCGCGGGAAACAAGCCGCAAGCGTCGGATAAGCCGGCCGCCTCGTCCAAGGGCAACGCCAAACCGGCGGAGGCCGATGAAACGGCCGAGCGGATACGCGGATACATCTCCGCCAACAAATTGATCCGTCTGAACGTCAACAAAGGACGCGGCGTGAAGCTGAGCGTTCCCTGCCGCATACTGAGCTACGATGAGTCCAAGAAGACCGTCACGGTGTATCACGTCGATGAGAAGCAAGTGTACATTTTCGGCTTGAATGAAATCGACGACTTCCTTCAGTAACCTTGCCTTCAAACCGCAAAATCCCGACCGGCGATCCTCCGTCAGAGGCTTCGCGGCCGGGATTTTATGCGTTAAGGCGATGCCCGGAGATCAGCCGGGGTACGTCCCGGGCCGCAGCATATCCGCAATCCGCTCGGCGGGCATGGGCGGACTCCACAAAAACCCTTGCATTTCATCGCAGGCGTGCTTCCTCAAGAACTCAACCTGGCCTTCGGTCTCCACCCCTTCGGCGATAACCTGCAGGTTCAGGTTATGGGCCATCGCGATGATCGCCGCCACAATCGCCGCATCGTTCGGATCCTGCTGGATGTCGCGCACGAACGAACGGTCGATCTTCAGCCGGTTGATCGGGAAGTTTTTCAGATAGTGGAATGAGCTGTAGCCTGTCCCGAAATCGTCAATGCTGATGCAGACGCCGAGCTTGGTCAACTCCATCATGCAGGTGGTGGCGTGCTGGACGTCCATCGTCATCGATTCGGTAATTTCCAGATCCAGATATTCGGGCCGAAGGCCGCTTCGATCCAAAATCGAAGCGACCTTGTCCGGCAAATTCTGCTGAAGAAACTGCCGCATGGACAGGTTGACCGACACGGGTACGGCCGGCAGCCCGGCGTCCTGCCACGCCTTGTTCTGGCGGCAGGCTTCGGCAAGGACCCACTCGCCGAGCTGAACGATCAGGCCGCTTTCCTCGGCGATCGGAATGAACCGACCCGGGTGGATCATGCCCCGATCCGGATGCCGCCAACGGACCAGCGCCTCGAGTCCGATGACCTTGCCTGTCGCGATATGGTACTGCGGCTGGTAATAAAGGACGAACTCCCCGCGGTTCAAGGCCTGCCGCATCTCATGCTGCATCGTCAGCTTCTCCAGGGAGGAATTGTCCAACTCGCCCGTATACAGCATGCAGTCGTTCCGGCCGTTCTCCTTCACCGTGCCGAGCGCAATGTCCGCTTTCTTCACGATCACGTTCGGATCGGCGACGCCTTCGGCATGCGTGGCAATCCCGATACTGGCGCTCAGGTGGAACGGGTAACCCTGCAGCTCGAACGGCTCCTCCAGCATCGCCATCAGCCCGCGTGCCCGTTCAAGCGCGTCCTGATCGGAAGAAACGCCTCCATACAAGATCGCGAATTCGTCGCCCTCCATCCGGGCCGCTAGATCCTGCTCCGACAAGCCTCGCGTAAGCCGCTCGGCCACTTGAAGCAGCAGCATGTCGCCGAAATCGCGGCCGAACGAATCGTTCACAAGCTTGAACCGGTCCACGTCCAAATACAGGACGGCCAGCCTTTGGCCTTCCACAAACCGCCGGTTCAACGCTTCCGTCAGATGCATCATGAACATGCGGCGGTTGGGAAGGCCCGTCATGTCGTCGTAGTAAGCCATATAGCGAATCCGCTCGCTGCTGCGCTTGCGGTCGCTCATATCCTGGCTGACGAGCACCGTGCCCGTCGTGCCGTTCTCCGCAATATAAGGAGCAAGGGTAGCCTGAACCTCGAGCGGAATACCCGATTTATGCTTAAGCTTGAAGGATGTCTCCTGCACGCTGCCCTGAAGGATCAATTCAAACTTGTCGAACAGCTGCTGCCTTCCCTCCGACTCGACCATCGGTAGAAACGGCTCCCCGATCAGCTCTTCCTTGCGGTAACCGAGCAGATGGACCGTGCCCTCGTTCAGCTCGCGAAAGCGGCCTGCCGCGTCCAGCACGGCCACCGCGAAAGGGCTGTGCCGAAAAATGGCGTCCGCCACCCTCATCTCCGTCGTTTCGCGCGCGGCCGGCAGCCGGGCTGCGCCCCTGCGTTTACGAAACGCCAAATAGGCAACAATAGCGAGGAATCCGGAACCGGTGAGGGCAACCGTAGACCATTTGGCGTAAGCGCCCGGCAGCATATAGTCCGCTATACCCGCCCACACCGACGTGACCAATCCGATCGCCGAAGGGGCGATCCAGGCTTTGCCGTCGGAAGGAACCGCTGCGTGCTGCCGTTTACGGATTTTTGCTGCATCTTGTACCGCCACACCGAACATCCTTCCTCTGTAAGTGCTGCAGGGGGAGCGGCGACCGGGCGTAAACGATTACCGCTAGCGCCCTCCGGCCCGTCATTCCTTATTATATAGGAAAAATCCGTTAACGGGCATTTCTTTTTTTAGGCCAGCAGGCCGCCGCGATCAGCAGCCATCCGGCGATGAACGCGACGCCTCCGAGCGGCGTGACGGCGCCGAGTATGGTAACGCCCGTAAGACTGAGGACATACAGGCTTCCCGAGAACAGCCAGATGCCCGCGTGCAGCAATCTTCCGGCCCAGGCCAGCCGGCGGTCGCCGGCGGCGCGCTCGGCAAGCAGCCCCGCGGCGAGCAGTCCGAGCGCATGGTACATCTGGTACCGCACACCCGTTTCATAAACTTGCAGCATATCACCGGTCAGCCGTCCATCCAGCGCGTGCGCGCCAAAAGCGCCCAGCGCTACCGCAAGCGCGGCGTACAAGGCGCCGAAGGCGGTTTGTTTATGCAACATCCGTTTTCACAGCCCTTCAATTAGGTTATACTTTACAAAAAGCACAACAGAGGGGGCATCCCGATGGACCAGGAACAAGGACAACCGCGCGGCACGGATCCGCTTGACGGCCAAAGCTTGCGGCCGCTGCCCGAACCGGGCATGACGCCCGTCGGACCGGCCCTCATCGAACAACCCGCGCGGCGGCAATCCGGGCTCGGCATCGCATCGTTCATCATCGGCGTGGTGTGCGTCATTTCGCTGATCGCTTCGATCGTAATCGCCACCGCGTCGGTCATGGATTTCGTATCTCCCGACGGAACCTTTGACGAGAGCATGATGGCAAGCGAGGGAGCAGGCGCCCTTATGATGGTCGGAATCGTCATCATGGGATCTCTGGCGCTCAGCTTTGCCGGGCTCATACTCGGCATCATCGGCTGCGTCCAGAAAAACCGGCGCAAGGTATTCGCCACCATCGGCGTTATCCTGAACGGCCTGCTGCTCGTCGGCTTCATCGGGCTGATGGTCATCGGCTTCGCAATGGGGGCTGCCGCCCCGTAACGCGCCGCCCGACAAGCCGCTTTCCCCGATGACGGGGGGAAACGCACGGTTCCGGCTGATGGATGGGCAGCGCACCTCCTTTTGCGCCTTCGGCGGCAGTGCTGGGCTTCTTCTACTATACCGAACGGGCGCCGCCTCCATCAAGCGCGGCCCGCCGCAGCAACGGGGAAGAGCCGCCCGACAACCCGCCGGACGGCTCTTCATTTTGACCGATCGCTTACTCGAAAGCGGCCACGATCGCGCCTTTATAGTTGTCTTCGATGTACTGCTTGACTTCCGGCGACTGCAGAGCCTTCGCCAACGCCTGGATCGGTGCGGAGTCCTTGTTGTCCGGACGGGCCGCCAGAATGTTGACGTATGGGGAGTCGCTGCCTTCGATGAACAGCGCGTCTTCGGTCGGCACCAGGTCCGCTTCCAGCGCATAGTTCGTGTTGATGAGCGCCAGATCGACTTCATCCAATACGCGCGGCAGCGTCGCCGCCTCGACTTCGGTGATTTTGAGGTTTTTCGGATTGTCCGTAATGTCCGCCACCACGCCCTCGACGCCGACTCCTTCTTTAAGCGCAATCAGGTTGTTGGCCGCCAACAGCGCAAGCGCGCGGCCGCCGTTGGACGGGTCGTTCGGAATGGCGACTTTGGCGCCGTCCTTCAGTTCGTCGACGGATTTCACTTTGCGCGAATAAGCGCCGAACGGCTCGATGTGCACACCCGCAACGTTGACGAGGTCATAGCCTTTATCCTTATTGAATTGTTCGAGGTACGGGACATGCTGGAAGTAGTTGGCGTCGAGCTGCTTCTCGTACAGCTGCGTGCTCGGCTGAACGTAATCGTTGAACTCCACGATTTCGAGCGTAATGTTCTGCTTTTCCAGCATCGGCTTTACGAAATTCAGGATCTCCGCATGCGGCACCGGCGTTGCTCCGACCTTCAGCGTGACCGGCTCTTGCGCGCCGCCGTCGCCCGTCGTATCGTTCCCCGCCGCGTTATTGCCGCCGCCCGCGTTCGTTCCGCCTTCGGCATTCGTTCCCGTGCCGTTATTTGCGTTATTCGCCCCTCCCGAATTGCCGCTCCCTTGTCCGCACGCGGACACGACAAGCATCACAACAAGCGTCAGTACGAGCAAACTCCATTTTTTCACAGTCATCCCTCCAGTGATGTGTTCTTCTTTCTCTATGTCCTTCATCCTTACTTCCGGCTGTAACGGCGGACCAGCAGGTCGCCTGCCATTTGCAGGAGTTGAACCAATACAATAAGCAGCGCGACCGTCACAAGCATGACGTCGGTCTGAAACCGCTGATAGCCGTAACGAAGCGCCAGGTCGCCGAGACCGCCTCCGCCGATGACGCCCGACATGGCCGTATACGACACCAGCGTAACCGCCGTGATCGTTACCGCCGCCAGCAGTCCGGGCCGCGCTTCCGGCAGCAGAACCCGACTGACGATGTCCCATTTCGAAGCGCCCATCGCCTGCGCGGCTTCAATGACGCCCCGGTCCACCTCGCGCAGCGAGGTTTCCACCAGCCTGGCGAAGAACGGCGTGGCGGCCGCCACCAGCGGCGGAATCGAGCCTTCGACGCCCAGCGTCGTGCCCGTAATGATTTTCGTCAGCGGCATGATCGTGATCATCAGAATAATGAACGGCACGGAACGGAGCACGTTCACGATAAACGAAAGCACGATGTAGACCGCACGCTGCTCAAGCAGCTGCCGGCGCGAGGTCAGAAACAGGATCACGCCCAGAATCAAGCCCAGAATGACCGTGAATAACAGCGACCACGCCATCATCGCCAGCGTATCCTTGCTCGCCTCCCATATCTCTTCCCAGCGGACATTCTCGAACGTCATCTCAATTCCTCCACATCCAGGCCCTCCTGCCGCAGATCGGCGACGACCTGCGCGATATCGGGACCGTCCCCGATGAGCTCGATGATCAGCTGGCCATAGGGGGTTTGCTTCATCCGGGATACGGTCCCCTGCAGGATGGCGAATTGAACCGGCGACGATCTGACCGTATTGTACAGAATCGGTTCGTACGTCGTATCGCCCACATAGTTCACCCGGAAAAGCCTGCCTTCGCGCTGCCCGAGCAGCTCCCGCGCATCGAAGGAATCTGCGACCTGCTCGACAAAGTCCTGCGTAATCGGATGCTGCGGTTTCAGAAACACGTCCAGCACGTTGCCCGTCTCGACGATCTCGCCCCGGTCGATGACCGCCACCCGGTCGCAAATGGAACGGATCACATGCATCTCATGCGTGATGAGCAGAATCGTGAGCCCCAGCTTCCGGTTAATGTCGAGCAGCAGCGCCAGAATCGAATTGGTTGTCTGCGGGTCGAGCGCGGAAGTCGCCTCGTCGCAGAGCAGCACATCCGGGTTGCTCGCAAGCGCCCTTGCAATGCCGACCCGCTGCTTCTGACCGCCCGACAGCTGGGCCGGGTATTTATCCGCATGGTCCGCCAGCCCGACGAGCTGCAAAAGCTCAACGACCCTGGCGTTCCGCTCGGCTTTGGAAAGCTTGGTCAGCTTGAGCGGGAAAGCGACGTTGTCGCGAACCGTTGCCATCGAGAGCAAATTGAAATGCTGAAAAATCATCCCGATCCGCCGGCGCTGCCCCTGAAGCTGGCCGGAGGAGAGGGATGTCAATTCCACGCCTCCGACTTTCACCTGTCCGTCCGAGGGCCGTTCAAGCAGGTTGACGCAGCGGAGCAGCGTGCTTTTGCCTGCGCCGGAATGTCCGATTATGCCGAAAATTTCGCCCTTATGCACGTTCAGGTCAACGTTGCGCAACGCTTCCACGTAAGCCGACCCGACGCGGTAGGACTTGCTAATATTGACGAGCTCGATCAGTGTCACTACCTCCTGCCTAGCGAATCATTCGATATATAGATTACCCGAATGATAGAAAAAACAACCTCATGTGTTAGCGTATTAATCCGACCAGAATACATGGGTTTATATGGGATTAATTATAAACAGAACATGCCGGCCTGTCACCTGTAAATAATTTGAAGACTATTATACGTTACCGGTGCCCATCCTTGGGTGATTTATCTCACTCTTTGGAAAGCGGCGGTTGCCGGAAATCGAATCGGACATTTTGACTCACATAACCCCGGGGAGCTTGAATATATTGAATAACAACAGCAATAGCTGCGGGGAGGTGCAAGGACGATGACAAACAGGAATGAGACGCTCTTTATCGTGTCCCGGGAGGACTGGTCGCTCCACCGCAAAGGCTATCAGGATCAGGCGAGGCACCAGCAGAAGGTACGCGAAGCCGTGAAGCAGAATCTGCCGGATCTGGTGTCGGAGGAGAACATCATCATGTCGGACGGCAAGCAGGTCATCAAGGTGCCGATCCGAAGCTTGGACGAATACCGTTTCGTGTACAATTACAACAAAAGCAAGCATGTGGGCCAGGGGGACGGAGAAAGCCAGGTCGGCGACGTGCTCGGGGTCGATCCCGCTGCGCAGAAGGGCGGCAAAGGCGAGGGCGCCGGCGACCAGCCGGGCGAGACGGTGATCGAGGCCGAGATCAGTCTCGCCGAGCTGGAGACGATGCTGTTCGAGGAGCTGGAGCTGCCGTTCATGCAGCAGAAGGATAAGGAGCAGCTGGAGACGACGGAAATCCGGTTCAACGACATCCGCAAGAAAGGCATCATGTCCAATATAGACAAAAAGCGGACGATTCTCGAGAACCTGCGGCGCAACGCCACCGGCGGCCATCCCGGCATCCACGGGATTTCACCCGACGACCTGCGCTACAAAACGTGGGAGGAAATCGTCAAGCCGAACTCGAACGCGGTCATTATGGCGATGATGGATACGTCCGGCTCGATGGGGTCGTTCGAGAAGTATGTGGCGCGCAGCTTTTTCTTCTGGATGACGCGGTTTCTGCGGCACCAGTACGAGAAGGTGGAGATTGTGTTTATCGCACATCACACCGAGGCGAAGGAAGTGACCGAGGAGGAGTTTTTCACGCGCGGCGAAAGCGGCGGCACGATCTGCTCCTCGGCGTACATTAAAGCGCTTGAAATTATCGATTCCCGCTTCCCTCCGGTAACGCATAACATATACCCGTTCCACTTCTCCGACGGCGACAACCTGACGAGCGACAACGAGCGGTGCGTCAAGCTGATCGGCGAGCTGCTGAAGCGCTCGAACATGTTCGGCTACGGCGAGGTCAACCAGTACAACCGGTCGAGCACGCTGATGTCGGCCTACAAGAATATCGCCATGCCCACGTTCCTCTACTACGTTATCCGGGAGAAAGGCGAGGTTTACCAAGCGCTGAAGTCGTTCTTCCGCAAGCGGGAGGCCGCGACGGGGTGACGGGTTTATAGTCGGGAAAAAGCAAACCCTTGAAGCGGCCCGCCCGGGCTGCCTCAAGGGTTTTTGATTCCGGGTGTGCGCATGTTTGTTAAGTTTTCGTTTAATGACGCAATCCTGTTGAAGCCGGACAGACAGTATGCTACATATGAAGAGAGAGATAAATCAATCGATTCGGGAGGATGGATATGAAACTCGCTGTCATCATTCGCACGATGCTTTCTTGTGCGCTTCTTTTCTCCATTGCCGCTCCGGCCGTCTTCGCAAGCAATCACGGCCAACCGGTTGCAGACCCGCTGAATCCGGTCGGCGCCGACTTTGGCGCGGACAACCATCCGATTCCCGAGAACACCTTCACGCTGCTGTTCGACACCCATTTCCACGGCAATTTCGGCGACCCGGCCGCGGAAGAAAACATCGCCAATTATTTCGGCCTGGCCAACCGTATTAAGGCGCAAAATCCTAACGCTTTATATGTGGGAACCGGCGACGATTTGGCCACCTCCTTGTTATCGTCCTTGTTCAACGGACAGCATATGATCGACGCTTTCAATGCCGGCAAGCTCGATGTGAATACATACGGCAACCACGAATTTGATATGGGGCCGGACCAGCTCGCCAAGATGGTGGAAGCGAGCGATTTCCAATGGGTAAGCGCCAACGTGACGGACAAGCGGACAAATGACGTATTCGGCAAGGAACAGGGAGCGGCCCGATTCGTCATTAAAGAAGTGAACGGAGTCAAGCTCGGCATTACCGGCCTTATTAACGAGGAAGCCCCTCAAATTACATCCATGGGACCGAACGCCCAGGTGATCGATCCGGTAGAGGCGATGAAAAAAGTCGTGCCCGACATGAAAGCGGCGGGCGCGCAGATCATTATCGTTTCCTCCCATCTGGCCGGCCCCGATGCCCGGCTGGTAGCCGATCAAGTGGAGGGCATCGACGTTATGATAGGGGACCACGCGGCGAAGGCGTTCGATGCACCGGAAAAAATCGACGATACGCTGCTTTGGTTCATCGGCGACGAGTTCGAGTATTTCGGCGAACTGAATTTTTATATCAAGGACGGCTCGATCCAGGATTTCAATTTCCGCCGTTACACGCTGAAAGAAGAAGCGAACAAGCCGGATTTCAAGCCCGATGCAGCCGTTAAGACGGTCATGGATGACTATGTGACGAAGCTGGGAACCGAGCTTTCCGTTGAAATTGGCAGCACCGCAACGGAATTGGACGTCATGAAAGCAACCCAGCGCAAGCAGGAAACGGCAATCGGAAACTTCATCGCCGATGCGATGAAGGCTTATACCGGCGCCGACGCCGCCCTCATCAACGGAGGCGGCATTCGGGCCGAGCGCGTTTTCCCGGTCGGCAAACTAACCAAGAAAGACATGATGGACGCCCTTCCTTTTACCAACTATGTCGTAAAAATCAAGGTTACAGGCGAACAGCTTTTGCAGGCGCTTGAAAACGCGGTGAGCGAGGTGGAGAAAGGAGCGGGACGATTTGCGCAGGTAAGCGGCATGCAATACGTTTACGACTTGTCCAAGCCTTCAGGGTCCCGTATCGTAAATGTAAAGGTAAACGGCAAACCGCTCGACAAATCGGCCTCTTATTCGCTTGCAACCGTTGATTTCCTCGCAGAAGGCGGCGACGGATACGAGGCGTTCAAAAGCGCCGAAGTGCTGCTGGATAAAAACGCGGGACCGCTTCTTTCCAACTTGGTGATTGACACGATTCAGCAGCAACGGAAGATTGCTCCGAAAGTGGAAGGACGCATCGTCAAAGCGGAACCGGCCAAAGCCGGGCAGCCGGAGCCCTCGAAACAGAAAAAGCCCGCATCAGCAACAGTTCCGGCTGCCGAGGCTCAAACCAAGGTATACATCGTAAAGCCCGGCGATACCCTTTGGGCGATCGGGGTGAAAAACGGTACGACCTGGCAGCGTCTGCGCGACCTGAACAAACTGACAAACCCGCATCTGATCTACCCCGGTCAAAAAATTGCACTACCGTAAGCTCATACAGTTAAGGGGCAACTGCGGATCCATCGCAGTTGCTTTTTTCCGTTTAGCGCAATACCTGCATAGTTAGACCTGCATTTCATCAGAATACTCCTATACTGCCGAGGAGGGTTCCTGATGAACAAACGAACGATTTCCCTTTTGTTAACCATTTCGTTAGCTTTATTGGCCGGTTGCGCCTCTTCGCCCGAGAACAACGCTTCGGAGCCTCCCGCGGATCCCGCGGATTCGGCGCAAACCGCGCAAGCCGAAACCGGTTCCGTTGCAAAGCCTGAGGAAATTCTAACGACAAAAAAACTGCGGAATTTGGCCCCGCTTAGCGAAACGGACGTTATACGTCCCACGAATAAAGTGCGCGAATTTAAGCTGGAGGCCAGGGAGGGCCGCTGGCAATTGGTCTCCGGGGTGGAAACGAATGCTTATACCTTTAACGGAACGGTCCCGGGTCCGACCATACGGGCCAAGGAAGGGGATACGATACGAGTCATTGTTAAAAACAGCCTGCCGCAGGAAACCGCCATTCACTGGCACGGTCTTCATGTTCCGAACCGTATGGACGGGGTTCCTTCCTTCACCCAAAATGCGATAAAGCCCGGCGAGACGTTCACCTACGAATTCACAGCCAATCATGCCGGCACGTACATGTACCATTCGCATTTTAACAGCATAGAGCAAATCGATAAAGGACTGTACGGGCTTTTAATCATCGATCCGCAGAACGCCGGAACACTGAAGCATGATCGGGAGTATGCGATGATATTCGGGGGGTGGAATATTCCGGACGAACCGGGAGGACAGCCTCAAAACGGACAAAACGATCCGATGGCCGGCATGTCCAAAGGTACGTCTGGCCCGCTCAAACAAAAGGCCGACATTCGGAGCTTGATGAAACACGGAATGCAGGACAAGCCCGATTCCTCAACCGGGAATGGCGGGATGCAAATGCCTCCCTCCGGCACGGGCTCCGAGGCGGGGAGCTCCGTCATGGGAATGGATTATAATTACTGGACGATTAACGGCAAATCATTTCCGGATACCGATCCTCTCGAGGTCAAATACGGCGAAACGGTGCGCATTCGGCTGACCAACGTAAGCAACGGCATTCATCCGATGCATATGCACGGTCATGATTTTCGCATCATTGCGAAGGACGGCCATCCGCTCGCCGTTCCTCAGATTGTTAACACGGTAACGGTCAATCCCGGTGAGACCTACGATATCGATTTCATCGCCGACAATCCGGGCGAATGGGTTTTCCATTGCCACGAATTGCATCACACGACCAACGCGGATGTGGAACCGGGCGGATTGATGGTTTTGATCAAATATGTGAAGTAAGTGGCGGCTTCTGGCGGGAAAAGCAAACCCTTGAAGCGGCCCGAGCGGGCTGCCTCAAGGGTTTTTGGTATTAGCCGCTCGTTTACGCAGTCTAAAGCTCCATCCTGACGACTTTTCCGCCTTGAAAGTTGACCCACGGATTCACCATCTCGTCACCGAACTTGTCCGGTTTTTTCTCGATGGCGAACAGATAAGTAGAGTCTCCGCCGACGGGGTAAGCGGGGCTGTGCCATACGCCTCTGCCGATCACGATCCCCTGCCCGGGCTTGATCCGAAAACACCGGACTGTCTCTGGATCGGGCAACTCGTCCGGATCCTCGATATCGAGACAAGCCGCCACCGGTAGGATGATTTCCTTATCAAAAGGAAGCAGCAGTTCCTCCCGGCTCACATGCCGTTCCATTGAATCTACCATCAGCTCCCGGTCCTTGGTGATGACCAGCCCCATCCCGATCGGCTCAGACACGTCCATCATCGCGATGTAGTTCCAGCAATCCCAGCCTTCCCCCGTCTTGGGGGGCGCATAGGAAGGAAGATCGATTACCTTGCCGAAGTCCTTAAAAGTCTCCGCCGTCAGTTCCCTGACGATTACGCGTTTTTCCATGGATTACCTCGCACAAATGAGATTTTAGAAGCTGAACGTATCCACGTTGTCTTTGGTGACTTCGAGCATGCCGATGAAAATGTTCTGGCCGTCCACCTTGATCGGTCCGACATTCGGAACTTCCATGCCGTCGGTAATCTCATTCCCTTGTGCAAGTTGATCCAACACATACACCGTTACGTAGCCAAGGATGCCTGGATCCCAAATGATGTCGGTTGTGATCGTGCCGTTGTGGACGTAGTTCTTCACCAGGCTTGGCACGGCGATTCCCGTCAGTGCGATTTGGCCCTGCTTCAACGTACCGGCTTTCACCGCTTGCTCGATTACCTCAGCCGCGGCAGGAGACTCTCCGCCCGCAAAGCCGATAATGCCTTTCAGTTCCGGATAGGTTTTAATGAGATTCTGGGCATTCGCGAACGCTTTTTGCTGGTCGTCGTCGCTCGCGACCGTCGTTACCACTTCAATGTCAGGGTAGTTAGCTGCCAAGTGGGCTTTAGCCGCATCCGCTTTGGCGATTTGGTTCTGGGCGCCGAGACCGGCCACCATAAATGCGACTTGGCCTTTGCCGCCTAATTCGTCGCCGATCGTCTGCGCAAGCTTTTGTCCAACTTCCTCGTCGGTAGCCGGTGCTACATAATATTTGCGGTCGGTCTCCGGCGCGTCGCTGTCCCAGGTGACAATCTGGACATTCTGATCTGCCGCTTTCTTAAATACCGGACCCACCGCTTTCG
This sequence comes from uncultured Paenibacillus sp., assembly GCF_963515335.1. Classification (NCBI taxonomy): domain Bacteria; kingdom Bacillati; phylum Bacillota; class Bacilli; order Caryophanales; family Paenibacillaceae; genus Paenibacillus; species uncultured Paenibacillus sp. The sequence continues at coordinate 17,524 of NZ_CAUPYC010000060.1, forward strand.
CGTCGTTGGGCGATACGCCGATGCCGCTCACCTGACGGGTCAGCATGTCCTGGATCATGTTGATTTGCTTGGCGGAATCGGCTTCTGTCGGTGCGTTGAAGATCACTTCCACGCCCAGATCCGTGCCTGCTTGCTTGGCGCCCTTCTCGGCGGCGGCCCAGTAAGCCGGACCGATCGATTTCGGATTAATGAAGTACGATCTGGATTCGGAAGATGAGGCCGCTGGCGCAGAAGTACCGCCGCCTGCCGACGGAGTATTCGCTCCGCCGTTGTTGCCTGAATTTCCGCATGCCGCCAAGGCGACAGCGAGTAAACCGATAGCCAGAGTGGAACCGATCTTTTTCATTTGCACTAACCTCCAAGTAGTAGTCGTTATACCTTCTGCTTGCCGACCGCGATCAAGATCAGAATGCCGAGTATTACCGATTGGTAGAGAACGGATACACCCATGAGATTCAAGCCGTTTCGCAGAAACACGATGATCAGCAGGCCCATAAAGGTGCCGGTCAAACTCCCCCTTCCCCCGAAAATGTGCGTACCCCCGATTAAGGTTGCGGTGATCACGTCAAGCTCTATGTTCGTACCGGAAGTCGCTTCTGCGCTTGCCAAGCGGGAAACGAGGAACACGCCGGCCATAGCCGAAAACAACCCGCTGAGCACGAATAATGTGAATCGGATGCGGACGACCGGAACGCCAGAGTAGCGAACCGCCTCTTCATTGTTGCCGAGGCCGTACACGTAAGTGCCAAATCGGGTTCGTCTCATCGCGAAGGTCGCAATCAGAAACATGACAATCAGGAAAATAGCGTTAACAGGTATGCCCGCGATAGCATGTTGGCCGAGAAAATAGAACGGTTCGGGATATCCGCTGATCGGCCTGCCCTCATTCAGCACATAGATGATGCCGCGAAGCATGACCAGCATGCCGATGGTGACGATGATCGCCTGCATCCGGTGCCGGGCGATGAGATATCCGTTAACCGATCCGCACAGCGACCCTACGAGCAACGCGACGATGATGCTGAGCCAAATGTTCATGCCACTCTCGTAGGCCAGGCCAAGAGAAACCGCTGAGAGACCCAGGATCGCGCCAACGGACAAATCCATCGCGCCGGATATGATGACGAGTGTCATCGGAATGGCGATAAGGCCGACTTCCACCATTTGATTCAGCACGTTCATGAAGTTATTGAAGGTCAGAAAATAAGGTGACCGGGTGCTGAAAAAAACGAGCATGGCGGCGAACAACAACAGCAGCGTCAGCATCTTGTTCACCCGGAAAGGCTGTATCGCCCTGAACAGCAGACTCGTGCTCATACCAGATCTTCCTCCCTTTTCTTGCTTTGCCTAATCCGCTGTAAGGTATTGATGACGATCGCCAAGATAATCAGAAAGCCGATGGTTGCATCCACCCAGAACGGAGATATTTTCGCGATGACAAGGCCGTTCTTGATCATGCCCATCAGCAGTACGCCGAACATCGTACCTACGATGGTCCCGACGCCGCCGAATATGCTGCCGCCGCCGATCAGCACGGCCGCCATGACCTCGAAGGACAGGTTGTTGCCGGCCGTTGAGGCCTGAACGCTCCCCACCTTCGAAGCGAAGATAATGGCGGAGACCGAGGCGAGAATGCCGCTGTACACGTAAACCATGAATTTGGTTTTGGCGATGCTCATCCCTGCCAGCTTGGCTGCCGACTTGTTGCCCCCGATCGCGTAAATCCTTCTTCCGAACGGAGTGTATCTGAGAGCCAAGGCGAATAAGACCGCAAAAAAAATGACCATCAGCAGAGGAAACGAGATGCCGAGCACAGTCCCCTGACCGAAGAATTGAAACGCTGCGGGAAAGTTCGTCATCCATGTGCCGCCGCTGATGCCAACCGCCAATCCCCGAAAAATAAACATCGTCGCAAGCGTCACTATAATGTCGGGAATGTTCATCACGGCGATGAAATAGCCGTTGAATATCCCGCATAGCACACCGATTCCGATTCCGAGCAGCGCCGCTTGCCAGGGGAGCAAGCCTTGGCTGATGAACAATCCGACCGAAGTTGCGACCAGCGCGAGCACCGAACCGACCGACAGGTCGATCCCGCCGAGCAGAATGACCATCGTCATGCCGATCGCGACGATGCCGTTTGTGGTGATCTGGGACAAAATCAATTCCACATTATCCATTTGATAAAAGCTGGAAGACATCAAAGAGAAGAAAATGCCGACCATGAACGTGAATACGACTATAGGAGCTTCCCGTATTTCCAGCGCCCTCCTCATGGAACCGCCTCCTCCTGGAGCCGCGGGTTGGACGCCCGTTTCAGCAACTGCTCTTGGTCCACTTCGCCGCGGCGGAACTCATGCACGAACTCGCCCTTGTGCATAACGAGGATCCGGTCGCTCATCCCGATCACTTCCGGCATTTCCGAGGAGATGAGCAGAATGCTCAATCCGCCCTCCGCCAGCTGGTGAATGATCTGGTAAATTTCCGCCTTCGCTCCTACATCCACGCCCCGGGTCGGTTCCTCCAGAATCAAGATGTTGGGTTCCGTGGCCAGCCATTTGCCGAGAACAACCTTCTGCTGGTTGCCCCCGCTCAAAAAGTCGACGATCTGTTGGTCGTTCGGCGCTTTCACTCGCAGTTTCTGCATATACGTCTCGCTGACCTGCTTCACCCTCTTGCGGTCCAGCAGCATACCTTTCGTATAGTCTTTAAGGAGATTCAGCGACAAATTCTGACAGATCGTCATCGGCTTGATCAAGCCCTGCCGGTGCCGGTCCGGCGGCACATATGCCACCTTGTGCGATATGGCCTCCAAAGGGCTGCCGATGCGGACCTTCTTACCGAGGATGTACACGTCGCCGGTGCCTTTGCGCAGTCCGAACAGCCGTTCCGCCACCGTATGCGTACCCGAACCCACGAGACCGAAGAGGCCGAGGATTTCTCCCTTATGTATTTCAAAGGAAACTTTATGGGAGGCGTCCAGCGACATTTCATCCACCTGAAGAACCTGCTGGGGCTGGCTCTCGGTAATTCGAACCGGGTACAAATTTCCGACTTCCTTGCCGACCATCATCCGGATGAGCTTCTGCTCCGTCACTTCACCGATGGGCCGCGTGTCGATTTTTTTCCCGTCCCGCAGAACCGTCACTTTATCCGCGATTTCGAAAATCTCTTTCATCCGGTGCGAGACGTAGACGATGGCGACGCCTTGGTGGCGCAGCCGCCTCACGACCTCGAACATGTTCTGCACTTCGTTCTCGGGCAGCGTCGCGGAAGGCTCGTCCATAATCAGCACGTCGGCCCGGAACGACAAGGCTTTGGCGATTTCCACGACCTGCTGGCTGTGAACACCGAGATGCTGTACTTCTCTGCGGACGTCGATGCCGCCGCCGATGGAGTCGATCAGCGCCTGTGCTTCCCGCACGAGTTTTGGCCACTTGATGAAGCCGAACCGTCCGGTGATCTCCGGCCGGTCGATGTAAATGTTCTCGGCCGCGGACAGATTAGGGAACAGGTTGAATTCCTGGTGGATAATAGAAACCCCTTGGCGCTGGGCATTCATCGGATTATGGAAGACGACGTCCCGGCCCTTCAGACGGATGGTCCCTTCCGTGGGCGGATACACGCCGGACAATATTTTCATCAGCGTGGATTTGCCGGCCCCGTTCTCCCCCATCAAAGCGTGGACCTCTCCCGGGTACAGTTCGAAGTCGACCTCTTCTAGCGCCTTCACGCCGGGAAAACGTTTGGAAATGCCGCGCATCGTCAGAATCGGCTGGCTCATGGGCACCCCTCCTTTCCTAGCATAAACTGCAGGAATTCCTCCAGCGTCGGGAGCGAAGGCTGCGCTCCTTTCCTGGTCACGGAGAGCGCCGCCACATCCACCGCCCGGCGTACGGATGCTTGCAAGTCTCCGGTATCGTTCCAGAAATGCGTGGCTGCGGCTACGAAACAATCGCCCGCCGCCGTAGCGTCCACTGCTTGGACAAGCGGCGGCGTATAGTGAGTGCCTTCACTGGCGCCATCGGCTTGTAGAACCGCACCCTCTCTGCCCAAGGTGACCACGACATTCTTGGCGCCTTTGTCCCGAAGCTTCGAGGCCGCTCGCAAAGCCGTCTCGGGTGAAGTGACCGATACGCCCGTCAGCTGGGAGGCCTCCGTTTCGTTCACGATCAAGAGATCGACAAGCGAATAGAGATCTTCTCTGATGGGTACGACAGGAGCCAGATTCAGTACGACGGACGCTCCGGATTTCTTCGCAAGCCGGATAATATGCTCGCCTGCATCGGGATCCATTTCCATTTGAAGCATCACGTAACGGGCCCGGCGAAGCAATGGCAGCGTAGCGTCTATGTCCGACGCGGATACGCAGGCATTCGCCCCAAGAAACGTAATGATCGTGTTCTGTCCGTCAGGATCGACAGCAATGCTGGCCACGCCGGTCTCCACGCCTGGCGTCCGGCGCAGAAACCGGCAATCGACCCCGTCCGACTCCAAGTGAATGCGCATCTTGTCGCCGAGCTCGTCTTCGCCGACCCTGCCCACCATCGCCACCGCCGATCCCAGCCGGGATGCAGCGACCGCTTGATTGGCGGCTTTGCCGCCCGGTACCATCGCGAACGAAGAAGCGGCAATAGTCTCACCCGCGCGCGGCAGGTGCCTTACGTAAGCCACGAAATCCATATTCAGGCTACCATAAACGATGATGTCCACTTCTTCGACCAAGATTATCGACCTTCTTCCTCGCGGAGAGCGACAACGACCTCCATGAGTGCTTTGACGCGGACCAGGTCCACTTGATTCCACCATTCCCCGTCGTATTTCAGCGAACTCCCGACGATGCAGCCGTTGCACAGGGACAGGATTTTCCGCGCGTTGTCTTTCGACATTCCGCTGCCTACGATAACCGGCAGGTCCGTGTGGTTCTTAATGCCCTCCACCTCCGCCGTCGGCGTCTCGTCACCCGTACGGTTGCCCGTGGCGATCAGCACGTCGGCATCGAAAAAAATGTTGTCCCTCGTCTGTTCCGCCAAGCTGCGGTCCGCCACGATCGCATGGCTTCCGTGCTTCACGTGTACATCGGCAAAAATTTTGATGTCGTCGCCCTTGATGCTGGCACGGTACCGCATGGCTCTGGCCGAGATGCCCTCGATAAAGCCTTCATTGGCAACATAAGCATTAACCCATTGATTGACGCGCACGAACGGCACATCGGCGGCTTTCGCCACGGCAAGTGACGGAATGACAGCGTTGGCAAGGCAATTGATTCCGATCGGCAAATCCGTTTCCTGCTTGATTCTCAGCGTCAAAGCCGTCAGAGCCGCAACCGTCTCCAAGCCGACTTCATCGGGTTTCGGAAACGGAATGTCCCAGGCGTTCTCGATGATCAAGCCGTCGATGCCGCCTTCCTCGTAAGCCCGGACATCGTTCATTGCGAAGTCGAATGCGGCGTCCAGGTTGCCGCCCGTAAACCGTGGAGCGCCCGGCAAGGGTTTGAGATGGATCATGCCGATCACGGCTTTGTCTGTTTTGAAAATTTGGGTGACGGCATTGGCTTTGGCAGGGAATATTTTTCCGGACATGATATCCTCCTAAGATGGCTGAATTGATAAGTTTATATCATCATAACGTTATATCGTTATAACAAATAATAAATCAGAGTGGCCAACAAGTCAATTCAATTTGTGATATTCGTGTAATGTTAACTAACATAAATCGGGTAGGCGGCGGTGTATGGAGCAATTAACCTTACATGTGAATTGTTTCTTGAATACGAACATCCGGATCGCTGGTGGCTGAACGACCGCCTCGTGGACCTGAAGAACTTGACTAACTCAATTTGACAGAGTATTTGTACTTATCGCCCCTGTACACCATTTTAACGTACTCGAAGACATCCCCGCTCTTCAGATAAGTCGTCCGGCTGATCAGCAATACGGGTGACCCTGCCGGGATATCCAGCAGATCGGCCTCAACGGCATTTGCCTGGCCGGCTTCGATTGTCTCTTCCGCAGGCCCCATCACCGCTCCCTCCAAACGAAGCGCTTCATACAAAGATCCTTTAACCAAATCGTACTTTTCCAAGTTAATGCCGGGAAGAACGCCAAGATTCAGGTAACTTTTGTGAATGCCTACCGGCACTCCGTCAACCAATCGCACCCGCTCCAACACCTGAAGCATATCGAGATTCGGATTTTTGAAAATCCGTTTCAGCCTGTCGGTCGCCTTTACTTCGTCAAAATTCAATACGCGGGAACTCGTCCGATTCCCTTGCTCGGCCATGTCTTTTGTAAAGCTTGTCAAAGCCGGCCGGATGGGTTCCAGTTTCGGCTCCGCAACGAACGTGCCTTTGCCTTGGATTCGCGCCAAGGTACCGCTGGAGACCAATTCCCCTAATGCTTGCCGAACCGTGATTCTGCTGATTTTGTAAAGTTTTTGGAGTTCGGATTCCGTTGGAATCGCATCGCCGGGTTTCCATTTGCCCTCTTCAATTTTCTCAATAATCTCTTCTTTTAATTGAATGTACAGCGGTATCCGGTTGGAACGGTTTAGCAGCGGCATCGTTTCACCTCCTCCTAACGAGAGCTAATTTGTTATGTTGTTATGACAAATTATAGACGGAATGAAAGCGTTCGTCAAGAGCGCAGAAGCAACCCTTGAAGCGGCCGTCCAGGCCGTTTCAAGGGTTTTGGGATTAACAGGGTTACGTCGCTCATATTTCCAGTACTTTTAACCATGTCGGCAGTCCTCTGTTGCGATAAAATGTCCGCCTTCTCTTACCCGTGTACGTATGCGATCCACATGCATCTGAACATCCTGCAGCCCGATATAATAAAGAAACACCTTGTAACCGGCCTTCTTTGCCGCGTTCATTTGGCGGATCACATATTGACCGGAAAGCGTGGTCTCCATCGCAAATGTCTTCTCTTTCTCTAAACAGTTTCGAATCAATTTTACCGCCTCTTTACCTGCGGAAAGGTCAACACTGCGTGGATCAATGGGATTGATTTGTTTGGCTATCTGGTCGGGATTAATTATAAATTCATAATCACCGCCGAAGTGCTCGATCAGGGTGGATTTTCCCGCACCGTTGCAACCGGCAAAAACATACATTTCCGGCACCCTCGACACCTCTAATTCAGTTTATACTCCATTACGTTACCATCCGCATCTAAAACAATAACAAATTGCTTCCTCGCTATAGCTCGTGCCTGAAGTCTGCCTGATAGAGGTCTTGTCCAT
>NZ_CAUPYC010000061.1:0-24658 GCF_963515335.1 uncultured Paenibacillus sp.
CACGGGCGCGCAGTATTGGATTTCGTACAGGAAACAAATGTAAAGGGGGACTCGGCATGCGAAAAAACAGGTTACCTGTATCCTCCATAGTCAATATCGTGTTCGCCACCGTTCTGGGTCTGATATTTTTGCTGCCCATCCTGTGGATGGTGTTCACCTCGTTCAAAACGTTGAGCGAATCGATGGCGAGCGCATCTCTGCTGCCCTCGGTCTGGACGATGGAGAATTATCGTTCACTGGTTGCGGAAACCGATGACGCCCCGATTGTAAGATGGATTGTGAATACGGGGATTGTGACGGTTGCGGGCACGCTGCTTGTGGTGGTTGTGGATGTGCTTGCGGCTTATTCGCTGGCGAGACTGCATTTTCCCGGCAAAAAACTGCTTCTGTTCATGATTGTTGCGGCACTTACGATACCGGGCATCGTCACGCTGTTTCCGGCATTCTATCTGTTCAAAACGCTGGGTTTGACGGACAGCTTCGTGCCGCTCATCTTCCCCTATTCGGCCGGCACCCTGGGGGTGTTCCTCATCTATAACTTCCTGCTGTCTTATCCGCGGGAACTGGAGGAAGCCGCGCAGATCGACGGCGCTTCGCAATGGAAAATTCTGTTCGGCGTCGTATTTCCGTCCATTCGTCCGGCCGTACTGACGCTGGCGGTCATTACGTTCCTGAACATTTATAACGATTACCTGTGGCCGCTGCTGGTCGTCAACGATCCGGAGATGAAGACCGTCACCACAGGCATCGCGAGTCTCATCCAGGGAGCAAACTTCGTAAATCCGGCGAAAATGATGGCATCCACCGTGGCTGCGACTTTGCCGGCTTTGATCGTGTTCCTCCTCACCAATCGTTATTTCGTGAAAGGCGTCACCAATTCGGGAATCAAGTAATAGGGTCAAGTAAAATTCGGAAGGATGGCGAGAGAAGTGGAAAAAGGGTTTCGAACGATCAGGACGGTGCGCACGGAAGACATCCACATGCGGGACCCTTTTGTTTATTTCTATCAAAACGAGCAAACGTATTATTTGTTCGGTACGACGTTCGCCGACGGATGCGGCGACAAGGATCCGGTTTTTGAGGTGTATGCCGGCAGGGATTTGAGCGAGTGGACAGGTCCTTACGTCGCTTTTCAGCCTCCCGCCGGGTTTTGGGGGGTTCGGCACTACTGGGCACCGGAAGTATTCGAGGTGGACGGGCGATTCTACATGTTTGCTTCTTTCAAGGGAGGCATCGGGGAAAACCGCGGCACGGGAATACTCGCGGCCGATCATCCGGCAGGGCCGTATCGGCCGCACAGCGACGGTCCCGTAACGCTCGGCGGCAGCGAATGCCTGGACGGCACCTATTACGAAGACGGCGACGGGCAGCGATGGGTCGTGTTCTGCCATGAATGGACCGAAATTTATGAAGGAAAAATCAAGGCGCTGAGGCTGAGCCGGGATTTGAAGGGTTCTTATGGTGAAGCCGTCACGATCCTGAATGCCGCCGATATGGATTGGATACGGCTGTTCCGGGATCCGAGGATCGAGAAGGAGGGTTATTTGACGGATGCCCCCTTCCTGCACAAGGCAAGGAACGGGGAACTGCTGCTCCTGTGGTCCAGCTACTCTGTGCCGAACTATAGCGACGCCGGTCTGGGCGGATACACGGTGGCCATTGCCCGATCCGCCAGCGGCAGAATTGAGGGACCCTGGACGCACGATCGGAACCTGCTGATGGACCGCAATGCCGGGCATTCCAGCCTGTTCCGCGACCGGCAGGGGCGGCTGCGGATTTGCACGCACTACCCCGACACGCCGCACGGTCATGAAAGGCCGTTGTTTTTGCCGCTCGAAGAAACGGACAACGGGCTTGCATTGGCCGCTGCCGACGAGCTCTAGCACCGATTGGGCGCGTGCCTCATATCCTGTAGCGAATCCTCATCCAAGGAGGGGGCGACGGATATGGTTCCTTATTTGCTTTTTCAGATCGCGCTGATCATTATCGTGGTCCGGTGCGTCTATGTGCTGGTTCAGATGAGCAACGAGCCCAAAAAAAGATGGCTCGATGTGCTGTTCCACGGCTCGGTCGGCATCGTTTGTTTGTATTTTTTATTGTAATTGCGCGCATCGAACCGCCTGGGCGAATTCGCTCCGGCGGTTTTCTTTTGTTCAATTGCAGACAAAAGATCGTCAATCCCATGCATTGTGCGGAGGTGTGATTTTTTATACAGTAGTCATGTAAACGTTAACAAAGAGGAGGAGTTCATCATGGCTTCCGGCAAAAATAGACGGGATTACAGCCTGACCGGTCCCGAAGGCAAAAAAGCGGTTGAGAAAGGTTTGGTTGCGGCGGAGTGGTACACGAGCCCGATTCCCCGGCAAAGGCTCAAGGAGCTGATGAAAAGGAAGGACGGACCGGCGATCCGCGATACGATCATCTGGTTCGTCGGACTCTCCGTTCTCGGTTACCTTGCTTATTTGTCTTGGGGCACGTGGTGGGCGCTGCCGGCTTTTCTTGCCTACGGCATCCTGTACGCATCGCCGGCCGATTCGAGATGGCATGAATGCGGGCACGGCACGGCGTTCAAGACACCGTGGATGAACGAGGTCGTTTACCAGATCGCTTCCTTCATGTTCCTGAGATCGGCTACTCCTTTCCGCTGGAGCCACACGCGCCATCACACCGATACGATCATCGTCGGGCGCGATCCGGAAATCGTCGCGGAGCGGCCGCCGATCTGGCGGGTTATCATGATGGAGATTTTCCATCTGTACGGCGGCCCGAAGGAGATTAAGCGGTATTTCCTGCATGCGTTCGGCGTTATCGACAAAGAGGAGAAGGAGTATATACCGGCTTCCGAATACCGCAAGGTGTTCTGGGAAGCGCGCGTTTACCTGCTTATTCTCGGCTCGGTAGCGGCATGGTGCATCGCGATCGGCAGCATTCTGCCGGCCATGTTCATCGGTCTTCCTTCTCTTTATGGCGCCATCTTCGTGCTGCTGACCGGACTGTCCCAGCATCTGGGGCTGCGCGAAGACGTGCTCGATCACCGCTTGAACAGCCGTACGATCTACATGAATCCGATCTTGAGGTTCCTGTATTGGAACATGAACTATCATATCGAGCATCATATGTTCCCGATGGTGCCCTATCATGCGCTGCCGGCGCTGCATAAGGAGATGAAAAACGATTGCCCGGCGCCGAGCCCGAGCTTTCCGGCCGCGCTGAAAGAGGTATTTTCCCTGCTGCTGAAGCAAAAGCGCGATCCGTCCTTTGCGCTGGTGCGTCCTTTGCCGCCCACGGCGAGACCGTACAAGTTCGACGCGCAGACGACGCCGGCGGCGGGCGCCCAGACGAACGCCGGGTCCGGAGCTATCGAGGCAAGCTGAACGGCAGTCCGGGCGCCGATTGCGGCTTCCGCTTCGGCGGCGGCATCGGCAGGCAGGGTTATTTTTTGGCACAAAAGGGTAATCGATTAACCCACACCTTGGGAGGAATGAGCGATGGCATGGATCGAAGCATGTGAAGCGGACGAGGTCGAAGTGGAGGACGTTATCCGCTATGACCATGGAGACAGGAGCTTTGCGATCTACCGGAACGATAAGGGCGATTACTTCGCATCGGACGGTTACTGCACGCATGAACGGTTTCATTTGTCGAACGGCCTGGTGATGGGCAACGTCATCGAATGCCCGAAGCATAACGGACGGTTCGACATCACGACGGGAGAAGCGAAACGCGCGCCGGTATGCGTCGCGCTCCAAACGTACCCGGTCAAAATCGAAGCGGGCAAAGTGCTGATCCAGATCGATTGAGGAGGAGCCGATATGACGGATAAAGGAATGGTTATCGTCGGGGCGGGCGAGGCAGGCGCGCGGGCGGCCGTTGAACTGCGGAACCGGGGATGGGATGGGCCGATCACGCTGATCGGCGAGGAGCGGCAAGCGCCTTATGAAAGACCGCCGCTCTCCAAGCAGCAGCTGCTGGCGCCGGACGAACCGCCGCCGGTATTCATTCTGAACGACGATTTGCTTGCGCGGCACGGCATTCGCCTTCTCGCCGGGTCGCCGGTCGCGCTCATCGACAGGGCGGCTCACGAGGCCGTGCTTGCGGACGGAAGCCGGGTTCCTTATCAGAAGCTATTGCTTACAACAGGGGCGCGGCCGCGTAAAATGTCCCTGGACGGATCCGACCTGTCGCAGATGATGTATCTCCGTACCTACCGCGACGCGCTTGCGCTGCGGAGCCGGCTGCAGGCCGGCAAGCGCGTCGTCGTCATCGGCGGCGGCTTTATCGGCCTCGAGGTTGCGGCAAGCGCACGGGAGCGCGGCTGCTCCGTGACCGTCATTGAGGCTGCTCCCCGTATTCTGATGCGGGGCGTTCCGGAGGAGATCGCCCATATTGTGGAGGCGCGTCACCTCGCGGCCGGCGTTCGGATGACCTGCGGCACTGGCATCGGGAGTATCGAATTCGACGGCAGCGAGCATGTCATCCGTCTCGCGGACGGCGCCGTGGTCCGCTGCGACGCGATCGTCGCCGGCATCGGGGCGGTTCCGGAAACGTCATTGGCCGAAGCGTGCGGGCTTGCGCTCGAGAACGGCATCCGGGTCGACGAGCGGCTGGCGACGAGCGACCCTGACATTTTCGCGGCCGGCGACTGCTGTTCGTTCCCGCATCAGCTGTACGGAGGCAGGCGCATCCGGCTGGAAGCCTGGCGCAATGCGCAGGAGCAAGGGAGGCATGCGGCGGGCGGCATGCTGGGGGCGAACGATCCTTACACGGTGCTGCCGTGGTTCTGGTCCGATCAATACGAGCTGACGCTGCAGGTGGTCGGATTGCCGGACAGCGGGGAAGTGACGGTCAGCCGCGACCTCGGAGAAGCGGGCAAGCTGTTCTTCCACCTGACCGGCGACGGGCGGCTGGTGTCGGCCAGCGGAATCGGCCCTTCGAGCGGCATCGCCAAGGATATCCGACTCGCCGCAATGCTGATCGAGCGGCATGCCGTGCCGTCGCCGGAGGATCTGGAGCGGCCGAACGTGAAGCTCAAGTCGCTGCTGCCTGCCTGAGCCGGGGGGCTGGACAACCGCGGGCTTCCCCGGTTATCGTTGAGAGAAAGAGGCGCATGACGAACCGGGGCGGGTGAAAGCTGCGATGGCGGCGAATTTCTGGGAAGACAACGGCAATCTCCTATCGATCGTAAGCGATGCGTCCGCCGGGGCCACGATTTACCCTCCCGGCGGCCGTTGGGGTCCGCGCATTCAGCCGAACCTGCAGCTGTTCATCGTGCACACCGGGCATTGCACCTTGCATGTGGATGACGACGTGCATTTTGTGCCGGCCGGCCGCGTTCTGCTGCTGCATCCCGGCCACAGGGAGGATTTTTATTTTGCGGCGAATATGGAGACCTGGCATCACTGGATTCACATCGAGCTGAACGAGCGGCGCCCGGATATTCGCGCCATGCTGGAGCAGCTGCCGGGAATCATACCGCTGTCCGATGCGATGAATCATTTGACGGATACTTTGCAAGCGCTGACACACAGTTCATCTGTGGATATCCAGCGCGATTTGCGCTGCACGCTGGCCGTTGCGGCCATCCGGCTCTATCAGACCGAAAGCCAGATCGAACGTGTGGAGGCCGGCAAGCATCCGTCCGTCATCCGGGCGAAAGCCGAGATGCGCCGCAGGTACGGCGAACCGCTGAGCCTGGAAGAATTGGCGGCGATCTCGAATGTGTCCGCGGAATACTTGATTCGCCTGTTTCATCAATATGAGAGCGTGACGCCGATGCGCTACCTTTGGAAGGTGCGGGTGGATCACGCGTTGGAGATGCTGCGGAGCACGGGGCTCGCGCTCGCCGAGATTGCCGAGCGGACCGGCTTCAAGAGCGTGTACCATTTTTCGCGGATGATCAAAAGCTTCTCGGGCCAAACCGCTACGGAAATACGCCGAAGCGGCTGGAACGGGACGTCGGCGGCGCCTGTCCGCTGTTTTGATACGGAGGAACGGAGTGAACGTTAATGGAACTGAAGCTGATGAAAGCGCTTTGGGGGATGCCGGGCACGTATGAGACCCAGCTGCGGCAGATCGCCGAAGCCGGCTATGACGGCGTCGAATGCCATGTGCCCACCGAGGAAGAAGAACCTTTATTCAGAGAGCTGATGGACCGGTATGGGCTGAAGGCTGTTTTGCAGATCCATACCGAAGGGCCGGATCATAGCGCTTCCTTCGAGAAACAGGCAAGACGGGCGGCGTCGTTCCGGCCCGAACTCATCAATTCGCACAGCGCGAAGGACTCCATGCCTTATGAGGAGCAGCTCGCGTTTTTCGGGCATGCGCTTCGGCTGGAGAGGGAGATCGGCGTGCCCGTCGCCCATGAAACGCACAGAGGGCGCGCGATGTTTACGCCGTGGAGCACGGCCCGCCTGCTTCGGGATTTGCCGGAGCTCCGCATAACGGCCGATTTCAGCCATTGGTGCTGTGTGTGCGAATCGATGCTGCCCGACCAGGCCGACAATCTGGCGCTCGCCATGCGGCATGCGGTTTACATCCACGGACGCGTCGGCTTCGAGCAGGGTCCGCAGGTGCCCGATTTTCGCGCGCCCGAGTACGAATATGCCCTGGTGCGGCATGAACAATGGTGGGACGAGATTTGCGGGCTGCATCTGCGGGAGGGACGGCAGTCTGTCCTGTTCACGCCGGAGTTCGGTCCGCCGTGCTACATGCATACGCAGCCGTATACGAATCAGCCGGTGGTCGATTTGTGGGACATTTGCTATGCCATGGGGCAGCGGTTCCGCGAGCGCTTTGGGCGAAAGTTCGGTTAACGTGCAGGCCGTGGTGCGGCTGGGCGCAGACTGGCCGCAGATTGGCCGCGACCAGTGTCGGTGAGGGCTTGCCATTCCCGCGTTCGGTTGGTATTGTGATAGACAATGAATCATTCGACCAATGAATGGGGAATGGAGCAAGGAGCATGGGACAGATCGAATTGGTGCAGGCGGCCGCTGACAATGCGGATCTGGCCAAGCTCATAGCGAAGCTGGATGCGTATCTGCTGGAGCAATACCCGCCGGATGAAATTTTCGGAGTGGACTTTGATGATCCGGATGTAGAGGAGATCACTTTCATTGTGGCGTATCTCGGCGGCGTGCCCGTCGGCTGCGGAGCGACCCGGCCGCTCGACCGGGACAATACGGAGCTGAAGCGGTTTTTCGTGGATCCGGTCTACCGGAACAAAGGCGTCGCGCAGTTGATTTTGGGTGAGCTTGAGGCGAGGGCCAAGCGTGCAGGCTTCATATTCATCAAGCTCGAAGCCGGCGAGAAGCAGTTTGAAGCGTTGAATTTCTACCGCAAGCACGGGTATTATCCGATCGATCGTTTCGGCGAGTATGTCGCATGCGAATCAAGCGTTTGTTATGAGAAGCGGCTGTAAAATAAGCAAGCTATGCAAACCCCGCAACCGGGCGATTGTTGCGGGGTTTGTGTCTGTCTTCGGGCTGTTTTCAAACATAGGAAGGATTCCTCTGCACCGTTACCGCGCTCGACGGACGAAATTTCGCTCCCTCACCTGCTGACCGGCTTCTTGCTCTACTGTGACAGTGCTTGAGGCAGGGAAAAGTCCGGCCTCAGACGATTTTCATCAGCGGACGTACCGTGAGGGCGGGAAAATCCCTGCCTCGCACACAATTTCTCTGTGCCCAACTGCGAGTTGATTCCGAGACTGGGAAAATCCTCCCTTGGATCTCGCTATGCACCAGCCTGAAAAAGGGAGGGGGTGTAGCAAGATTAATTTTAGTTAATTTAACTAGAAAATATCGATACAACCTTCCATTGTGCCCAAGACTGCATTCTTTTATATATGAAAACACCTTGTATCGCAGTTATAACTAAATAAGACAACCACATTCGAGTAAAATTTAACTAAAACTGTTGCCGTGTAAGCGGTTTAATGTTATTATGGGATCATAGATTTAAGTTAATTTAACTTCATGCTTAGTAAATAGTGCGATGGGAAGGAAATACGCCATGTCGACGATTAAAGATATTGCCCGTGAATCGAACTTCTCCGTTGCCACCGTCTCGCGCGTTCTGAACAACGACCAGACGCTGTCCGTGACGGAGGAGACCCGGTCCACCATTTTGTCCGTCGCGACGAAGCTTCAATATAAACCGCTGCGCAAAAAGAAAGCGGCTTCATCAACCGTACCCGGCACCGGCAAGCCCCGAATCGGCCTCGTGCTTTGGTGCACGCCCGAAACGGAGCATGAAGATCCCTATTTTCTCTCCCTGCGCCAAGGGGTGGAGATGCAGTTCGCCGATCTGGGGATGGCGGTCTCCCGGGTGATCCGCCTGGGCGTTCAGCCGGCGGAGGGTTCGCTTGACGATATGGACGGCGTCATCGTAATCGGCAAAGTCGATCCGGAGGACGTCTCCAAGCTCTATTCCAGGCCGGACCGCACCGTCTACATCAATTACTCGCCCGATGAGGAAGTTTACGATTCTGTCGTGTCCGACTTTGTGCCGGCCGTCGGGAAGGTCATGAACCACCTGATGGATCTGGGTTACCGCGATATCGGCTTCGTGGGGGGGCTTGAGCATGTTCATCGGTTCGGTCACGAGTTGAGGGAGGAGCCGGAGGTCCGCAGGCAAACCTACGAACGGATCATGAAGGAGAAAGGGCTGTATGCCCCCGGGCGTGTGCTTTTGGCCGATTGGACGATCACGGCCGGTTACAAGCTCATGAAAGAAGCGATCGAGCGGGGCGATCTGCCGGAAGCTTTCTTCTTCGCCAGCGATCCGATGGCGATCGGCGCCCTGAAGGCGTTGCAGGAAGCCGGTATTTCCGTGCCTGGGCAAGTAGCGATCGTCGGCTTCGACGATATCGAGATGGCTTCATTCGTCAGCGTCCCCTTAACGACGGTTAAGGTGCACACCGAGCAAATGGGACGATCGGCGGTAAATCTGATAATGGAAAGGGTGAACGGCCGGACGGTGCCGGTCAAAACCGTAATCCCGACCAAATTCGTCATCCGCGAAAGCTGCGGCAAGACGAACGGTTAGTCCGGAAACTGAACAAGATGAGAGGGGTGATGCGATCGGCAATTGCATGAACCGGCGGTTTGCAGGGGGCACAAGGGCGCAATATTGGTACCGGACCACCGCGCTACATAAAAAAAGACTCCGCGCGGGAGTCCAAGAAAAAATACAAAATCCAACACCAATTATAGGCCAAAACCCTGCCCAGGGTCAATCAGACCCGTGTTTGCAAGTGATTGACGCAGCACATTTATTTCACAATTGGAGGGTACAAACAAAATGAAGAACATGAAAACGATTTCCGTGGCAATTGTTCTCATCCTTTCTCTCGTGCTTGCCGCTTGCGGCAGCAACAATAACGGCGGTAACGGCGGCAATGCCGCGGGCGACGCGACCGGCGGCGCGACGGGCAACACGTCCGGCGAAACCGCGGCAAACGGCGGCTCCGATAAAAAAGTGAAGCTTACGATCTACTCGACCGTCAACGATCAAGCGCTGAAAGACTACTATGTTGAGATCGCCAACGCCTATACGAAGGAAAATCCGAACGTGACGTTCGAGTTCCAGAATCCGGGCAACGATTACGAGAACATCCTCCGGATGAAAATGGCGGCGAACGATCTTCCGGATATTTTCGATACGCACGGCTGGGCGATCAACCGTTACGGCGAGTACCTCGAGGATCTGTCCAAACAGCCGTGGGTGGCCGATATCTCCGAATCCATGAAGCCGATCATCACCGATGAGGCCGGTAAAGTATACGTGCTTCCGCTGAACGCGGCCAAAGACGGCATCACCTACCAGAAGGACGTTCTCGAGAAATACGGCATCGAAGTGCCGAAAACGATTGACGAGCTGATTGCGGCAGGGGAGAAAATCAAGAAGGACAGCAACGGCGAGGTGGCTCCGTTCTACTTCTCCGGACCCGACGCCGCTTCCATGGCGCAGTTCTTCGATTATTTCTCCACCTCGCTCCTGATCAGCCCGAAGCAGAATTCCGCGCAGCAGCTGCTTGACGGAACGTTCGACTGGAACAAGTGGACGCCGCTGGCCGCGAAGTTCAAGGAAATGTACGACAAAGGCCTGATGAACGAAGACGTGCTGACCTCCAGGGAGTCGGACCGTCCGAGACTGTTCGCCGAAGGCAAAATCGCGTTCGTATTCGGCGGTCCCGGCTTTATTCCGGACGCGCAAAAGATCAATCCCGAAGTAGGCGTAGGCATCATGCCCGTACCGGCCTTTTTCCCGGATGACGAACCTACCTTCTCCGGCGGCGAGCGCTTCACGATGGGTGTGTTCAAGGACGGCAAGAACAAGGATATCGCCATCGACGTGGTCAATTTCTTTGCGAAGCCGGAATATCTGAAACGGATTTCGGAGCTGTCCGGAACGCCGACCGCGATGAACGGCATCACGCCGGACCTCGGCATCTACACGGAATTCTATGACAAGTACAAGGACATCCGCGTATTCCCGTACTTCGACCGCGTCTATCTGCCGGGCGGCATGTGGGATGTGATGCAGACGACGTCCGCGGAAATCCTCGGCGGCACCTTGTCGCCGGAAGAGTCCTCGAACGTGTATAAAGAAAACTATGAGCGTCTCCGTTCGCAGCAAAAATAACAAACGGTGTTCGGAGGGGGGCGGAAAGCCCCCTTCGAGATTACCAGGAGGGATGTCCGTCATGCGTTTGGACCGAAACTCACCGGCCTGGTTGAATTTGATGTATGTGCCGGCACTGATCCTGTTTGCGGTTCTCATTTTCTATCCGTTTTACCAAGGCTTCAAAATCTCGTTCACCAACTGGAACGGCTTCTCCCAAAGCTACGACTGGATCGGGCTGGACAACTACAAGCGAATGATGGATGACAAGAACATTGCGACGGTCATCAAGAACACGTTTATATACGGGTTCGGCAGCACCTTTTTTCAGAACCTGATCGGCCTGCTCTACGCGCTGCTGCTCAACCAAAGCATCCGCACAAAGGGTCTGACGCGAACAATCGTTTATTTGCCTGTTATTGTGAGTCCGCTTATCATGGGCTACATCTGGTATTTTTTCTTCCAATTCAGAGGTGGCGCCTTAAACGATATAATATTGTTGTTCCGGGATAAGCCGATGAATCTGCTTGGCGATCCGCAGGTCAATATTTGGATCATTACGTTCGTTAACACGTATCAGTATCTCGGCGTGGCCATGATCATTTATCTGGCGGGCCTGCAGTCGATTTCCAAGGACTACTATGAGGCGGCATCGATTGACGGGGCCTCTACATGGAGCAAGTTCCGGAACGTAACGCTGCCGCTGCTCGCGCCTTCCATCACGATCAACATCGTGCTCAATCTGATCGGCGGCCTCCGGCTGTTCGACGTGATCGTGGCCTTGACCGGCGGCGGACCGGGATACGCGTCCCAGTCGATGTCGACGCTGGCGTACCGGACCTATTTTGCCACACAGGACGCAGGATATGCGGCGGCGCTCGGCAATCTGATGTTCATCATTATCGTCGTCGTCAGTATAACGGCATTGGTGCTGTTGCGCAGGAAGGAGGTCCAGTCATGAAGACGAGCTTGAAACCGGCATATGTGCTGTCCGTCATCATTGCCGTCGTGCATATTTTGCCCTTCTATCTGCTGGTCACGACCTCGCTTAAACCGCTGACGGATTTAAGCTCCAAGTGGAGGCTCCCGACGGCGATCGCATGGGACAATTTCTCGAATGCGTGGACAATGGCGGCGCTGGAACGGGCTTTTGTGAACAATATTATTATTACGGCGTTGTCGCTCGTTCTAATCGTGCTGCTGGGCGCCTGCGCGGCTTATCCGCTGTCCCGCTACCAAACCAGGCTGAACAAATTCATGTACACGATGTTCATCTCGGCGCTGATCGTTCCGCCGCTGACGATTCTCGTGCCGCTGTACCAGTTTTTTCAGGACATCAACGGCATGAACACCTACTGGGGCGTCACGCTGCTGCATGTCACTTTTAACCTGTCGCAGGCGATTTTCCTGTATACCGGTTTTATCGGTTCGATTCCGCGGGAGTTGGATGAGGCGGCGATGATCGACGGCATGGGGCGGTTCCGGCTGTTTTTTCAGATGATCCTGCCCTTGCTCAAGCCGGTTACGGCAACCGTGCTCATTCTCTCCGGGGTTGGCGTGTGGAACGACTATCAATTCTCGCTGTTTTTCCTGCAGCAGCTTGATATGCGTACGATTACCGTATCGCTTGCCACGTTCTTCGGGCCTTATTCCAACAATGTCGGCTGGGTGGCCGCAGGCTCGCTGACGGCGGCTTTGCCGATCACGATTCTGTATCTGCTTCTCCAGCGCTGGTTCATGACGGGGCTTACGTCGGGCGCGGTAAAAGGTTGATTGTCGGCTTTGAGATTGTTCATACGATTTAGGAGGACTCGCGAATGACCGTTCATTATGATGAAAAGCAGCAAACGTTCCATCTTCAAACCAACCGCACGAGCTATGTGATCGAAATCGCCAAGGACGGTTATTTGACGCACCGGTATTGGGGAGAGCGTCTGCGCCGGTATGCCGGGGCGATCCCGCTCCGGTATATGGACCGGGCGTTCTCGCCCAATCCCGTTCCCGCCGACCGTACCTTTTCGCTGGACACATTGCCGCAGGAATACCCGGCTTACGGCAACACCGACTTCCGTACGCCGGCTTACCAGATTCAGCTGGACAACGGCTCGACGGTAACGGATCTCCGCTATCGGGGACACCGGATTGTGGCAGGGAAGCCGAAGCTGGCGGGGCTGCCGGCAACCTATGTGGAGAACGACGAAGAGGCGGATACGCTGGAAATCGAGCTTTACGATGAGCTGCTGGGGCTTACCGTTACGCTGTCCTACACCGTATTTAACGAGCTTGACGCGATCACCCGCTCCGTCCGTTTGGAAAACCGCGGCAACCGGGAGCTGAAGCTGCTGCGTGCCGCCAGCATCAGCGTCGATTTTGCCGATGACGGCTATGATATGGTTCATTTGGCCGGAGGCTGGGCGAATGAGCGGAATGTGCTGCGGCGCCCGTTGACCATGGGGCTGCAGGCAGTCGACAGCAAGCGCGGCTCCAGCAGCCACCAGCACAACCCGTTCATGGCGCTCGTTCGAAAGGGAGCGGATGAGGACCAGGGCGAGGTGTACGGCTTCAGCCTGGTGTACAGCGGCAACTTCCTTGCCAATGTGGAGGTTGATCAATACCGGGCCACGCGCGTGACGATGGGCTTGAACCCGTTCGATTTCAGCTGGCTGCTGCAGCCCGGCGAGTCGTTCCAAACGCCTGAGGCGGTGACCGTCTACTCGAACGAAGGACTGGGCGGCATGTCCAGGACGTATCACCGTTTGTATCGGACCCGCCTGGCGCGCGGGGAGTTCCGCGACAAGGAAAGGCCGGTTCTGATCAACAACTGGGAAGCGACCTATTTCGATTTCAATGCGGACAAGATCGAGTCGATCGCGCGCAAAGGCAAGGAGCTCGGCATCGAGCTGTTCGTGCTGGACGACGGCTGGTTCGGCAAGCGCGACGACGACAACAGCTCGCTCGGCGACTGGTTTGTCCATCGCGAGAAGCTGCCCGGCGGTCTTCGCGACCTGGCGGAGCGGGTGACCGGGATGGATATGCGCTTCGGCTTGTGGGTCGAGCCCGAAATGATATCCGTGGACAGCGACCTTTACCGCAAGCATCCCGACTGGTGCCTGCATGTGCCGGACCGGCGCCGGTCGGCCGGACGCAACCAGCTGATTCTCGATTACTCCCGCGACGATGTTTGCGACGCGATTATCGGGATGCTGTCGGAGGTGCTGTCTAGCGCGCCGGTTACCTATGTGAAGTGGGACATGAACCGCAACATGACGGAGATCGGCTCAGCGCTGCTGCCGCCGGAACGCCAGCGCGAGACGGCGCACCGCTATATGCTGGGACTGTACCGCGTGATGGAGACGCTCGTTACGGCGTTCCCGCATATCCTGTTCGAGAGCTGCTCGGGCGGCGGCGGACGGTTCGATCCCGGCATTCTGCATTACATGCCGCAGACGTGGACGAGCGATAACACCGACGCGGTCAGCCGTTTGAAAATCCAATACGGCACCAGCATCGTTTATCCGGCCAGCGCGATCGGCGCCCATGTGTCGGCCGTGCCGAACCATCAGGTGCACCGGACGACGCCGCTCGAAATGCGCGGCCATGTCGCATTCGCCGGCAACTTCGGCTATGAGCTCGATTTGACGGCGTTCACGGAAGAGGAAGATGCAATCGTCCGCGCTCAGGTTGAGTACTACAAGGAGGTTCGGCCGCTCGTCCAGTTCGGCGATTTCTACCGGCTGCTCAGCCCTTTTGAAGGGAATGAAACGGCCTGGATGTTCGTGTCGGAGGACCGCTCGGAGGCGTTCGCCGCTTATTACAAAGTGCTGGCCGAGCCGAATGCCGGCTACCGTTCGATCCGGCTCAAGGGCCTCGATCCCGATGCCGATTACCGGATTGACGGCCTCGACTCGCCGGTGGGCGGCGACGAGCTGATGCGCGCCGGCCTGGCCGTTCCGCAGGAGCTGCTGTTCGGCGACTTCCGCAGCAAGGTGTGGCGGATCAGGAAGGTTTGAGTTTGATTGTAACAGGATTGCGGCGGCGGTGTTCATCGTTGGCGGATGGACGCGAGCGGGTCGGGAATTAATAGGAGTTGAGGGCGCGAATTTCGCGCTCTCAGCAACAGTTAGTCGGAAAAGCAACGCGAGGGAGCGAATTTCGCTGCCACAGCCGACGTAACTGGGACGGAGAGGTTAGTAGGGAAATGAGGGAGGGAAAAACCCTGCCTCAGCGATCATTCACCGAAAAAAATAACGTGAGAGCGGAAAAAGTCCGGTCTCAGTAGCTGTAATAAGGGTGAAACGCGCTAATAAGTGGTTGAGGGAGGGGAAAACCCTGCCTCAACGATCATTCACCGGAAAAAGTAACGTGAGAGCGGAAAAAGTCCGGTCTCAGCCGGCAAAAAGGCTACGCCCGGATGGCGTTGCACAAAGCGGTCGAATTTGCAAAAGACCGCAACTGCTACAAGGTGATGCTGATGACAGGTTCAAAGAGCGGCGGCGTCCATGCTTTTTACGAGAAGTGCGGGTTTGAGAAAGGGATCAAGACAGGCTTTATTATGCGTGCGGGGTTAGAGTAGGAGAAGGGCAGTCGCAGAAACGCCCGATGTCCGATTCGTGCAGAGTCGGGTCATCGGGCGTTGTATGTGATGTATCGGATCACGATATAAGCGCGCGGGGCTGGAACCAGATGCCGCGAAAATCGATCCAGCCGTAAGAGTTGAACCGACCCGGCTACAACTGCCGAATAAAAGCGCTTGCAACGGAGAACGGGTGTTGCTATAATAAAATCAAATCCAAAACGTTTTGGGAAACGAGTGATCCATTCATGACGACAATTAAAGATTTGGCAAAAGCGGCCGGAGTCTCGATTACGACCGTCTCCCGAGCGTTAAACGGCTATTCCGATGTCAACGAAAAAACGAGAAGCCGGATCAAAAAGCTTGCCGATGAGCTTTCTTACCGCCCGAACGCCCAAGCGCAGAGTCTTGTCCTGAAAAAAACGAACACGATCGGCGTGATCATTTCGGAGATCAAGCGCTCCAACGCCAAAGACGCGTTCGCGTTTGAAGTACTGTGCGGCATCAACGACCGGGCCGGCGAGCTGAATTACGACATTCTGCTGTTCAGCACAAATCCGAACAAGCAGCTCAGGAAGTCGTACTCGGATCTTTGCCGGGAGCGCAATGTGGACGGGGCCATTCTTCAGGGGCTCAGGGTGAGCGATCCGTATTTGAAGGAAGTCATCGACCAGCCCCATTTTCCGTGCGTGCTCATCGATATTCCGGTCGCCGGGGAACGGGTCGGGCATGTGACGACCGACAACGTGAACGGGGCGAGAGAGGCGGTTCGCCATCTGATCGAGCTGGGGCACAAACGGATCGCGATGATCAACGGTTACGATGAGGCTTCCGTAAGCCGCGAGCGCCTCACGGGCTATATGGTTGCGCTGCAAGAGTCGGGAATGGCTTATGAACCGGCGCTGGTAACGGACGGCAGATTTTCTGAGGAGGGCGGAATGGATGCGATGCAGCAGATACTCGAGAAGCATCCGGATGTGACAGCCGTATTCTGCGCCAGCGATTTGATGGCTCTCGGCGCCCTCAGAGCTTTAGAACGCGCAGGACGATCCGTGCCCGATTCGATATCCCTTGTCGGCTTCGACGATATATCGATTGCTTCGTACTGCTCGCCTAATTTGACGACTGTCCGCCAGGAGAAATACGAGCTCGGCTATCAAGCCGCCCAGCTTCTGATCGATATGCTGGAAGGGCGCCAGGTCCGGCACAAGGTTATGCTGCCGAACGAGTTGATCGTTAGGGGCAGCACCTCCCGTAAGATGTAGAGGTCTGATTCCAGCGCTTAGGGGTCTATTGTTAACGCATTTCCAAAACGTTTATGAAACGACGCCGCATTTTTTTGACTAACTATTTCTATTGCAAACGCTTTCCGTAAGAAATATAATAACACTATCCTTCCAAAACGATTTGGAAAGCATTTGATAACGCTTACTTGATCAAAAAATGGCGATTCATTTTCTGCCGGCATGATCCAAAACGTTTTGGTTAATGCCGTAAACGAAACGTCAAGCAAGAGCGGATTTCGGTTTAAAGTGTTCCTCCGGGGATCTTTAAATAATAAATTCAACAGATGAAGGGGAGAAGTTCGCATGAAAAAAGGTTACAAAGCCACGCTCATCCTGTGCCTGTCTTTGATGCTGATTTTGACGGCATGCGGGGGCAATAGCGGCGGCAACAACGGTGCAGCCGGCAACAACGGCAAGGCGCCCGCAACGAACACGGGCGAAACCGACACGAACCAGCCGGCCGAAGAGACGCCGAAGGAAAAAGTCGTGCTGAACATTCCGCATTATAAAGCGGGCCAGAATGTCGGGGGCAAGTTCTTTCTCCCGCAGGTCGAGCGCTTCAACAAGAAATATGAGGGTCAGTACGAGATCAAGATCGAAGAGGTTCCGAACGACGCTTACAAGGAGAAAATCAAGTTGCTCTGGCAGCAGAAGAAGCTGCCCGCCCTGATCGAAGGCGGAGACACGCAATTCATCGATGAATTGATCGCGAAAGACGAAATTTACGACCTCAAGCCTTGGCTGGATTCCAAACCGGAGCTCAGCAAACAGCTGATCGCCGATTCGGTTTCCTACAACACGAAGAACGGTAAAATCTATACGATGCCGCTCTCCGTTATCCGTCCGATCGGCCTGTTCTACAACAAAGAGATGTTTGAGAAGGCCGGCATAACGAAGCCGGTCGCCCAAATGACCTTCGCCGAGTTCGAAGAAGCCCTGAAGCAATTGAAGGCTGCCGGGTTCACCCCGCTGTCCCTGATGACGGGCGAGAATGCCTGGACGACCATGCTCCTCGCTTCCGCGTTCATGGCCGGTGAGCCGGGCGGCGCCGAGGTGCTGAAGAGCGACCGGGCAGACAAGGTGTCGGACTATAACGACCCGCTGTGGATCAAGGCGTTCGCCGAAACGCAGAAGTGGCTGCAAAACTACACGACGGACAACGCGCTCGGCGCGGCTTACGCCGATGCGGCCAACAATTTCCTCAACGAACGTGCGGCAATCATTGCCAACGGAACGTGGATGGTCGGCGATTTCTCTGATACGACGAAGGCGCCGGAAGGGTTCGCCGATAAGGTGGGCGCCTCCGTTTATCCGGGCGGCGTAGGCCTTGCGACGACCGCAGAATATTCCTGGTGGATTCCGAAAGGGCTGAAGCAGGAAGAGACGGACGCAGCGCTCGCGTTCCTGGAGTTCATCAACTCTCCGGAGGAGCTTGAGGCTTACATGATCGCGGAAGGCGGCACGGCGCCGAACGTGCAGCAGTCGGCCGGCTTCGAATCCAAGCTGGACCCGATTCTCGCGGAGATGAACCGTTCGGTGAAGAACGACATGAAGATCATCGCGCAATCGTTCGGCAACGTCTGGCCGGACCAGATCGGCAGCACGGAGTTTGCGCAGAATTTGCCGCTGCTGGTCAAAGGCGACCTGACGCCTGAGAAATTCGCGGAAACGTTAACCCAGAAGGCAGGACGCTTCAAATAACGCGGACAAAACAAAGAGCCTTCCATCCCAAGGTGGAAGGCTCCATCTACACAAGGGGGTGAAGAGATGAAGGACAAAGGGACCAAATGGTGGATAGCGATTTTCCTTGCGCCTACGCTGCTCGTTCTCGGCTTATTTTACATCGTGCCGATCATCACCGTCTTTACGACCGGGTTCACGGATTGGGACGGCTTCGGCTCGCCCACGTTCAGCGGTTTGGACAATTACGTCAACCTGATCACGTATGACAACACCTTTTTCATCGCGATGCGAAACCTGCTTCTCTGGTCGCTGATTGCCGCCACGTTCCACGTGGGCTTCGGCACGCTGGTCGCTTTCATTTTGTACAAAGGGTATTTCGGATGGCGGTTCGTCAGGGGGGTGTTCATGATCCCGATGGTCATCTCCGCGGCGGCCTGGGCGATGATCTACAAAATCATTTTCAACGACGATATCGGCGTCATCAACAACCTGGTGCGCCAAATCGGCTTTTCCGACTTTCATGTCAAATGGTTCTTCGAATCGCCGGCCTCCTTCTGGGCGGTCACGTTCACGTGGCTGTTCTATGCGGTATACGTCACGCTGATCGTGTACAACGATTTGATGGCGATCCCGAAGGAAATTCACGAGGCCGCCCTGCTGGACGGAGCGGGCGAATGGCAAATTACCCGATACATCAATCTGCCGCTCGTCAAAAACGCCATCGGCACCGGCATCATCCTGTCGGTAACCGCCCGGATCGCCGGGTTCGAGGAGGTGGCGCTCACGTCGGGAGGCGGGCCCGGCAACGAGACGTACAATATTACGCTCATGCTCTATGACGGCCTGGTCAATTATGAATACGGCTACGCCAACGCGGCCGCCACGGTCATGATCATTCTCGGCGTCGCGGTTATGCTGCTCATCAACAGGCTGTTCAAAATGAACGAGAAGATCTACTGAGGAGGTGCGCGTCCCATGCAAATCCGAACCGGCAGCCTGACGGAACGCCTCTTCTCCTATGCGGTCATGCTGTTCACGGTCGTCGTATCCACATTTCCGATTCTATGGATTGTCGTCTCATCCTTCAAAACGAACAAGGCGATTCTGGGCGATCCGTTCGCGCTGCCGACGTCGATCAGCTTCAAGGCGTACGCCGATGTTTTCACCCAATACAACTTTCTCGTCTACTTCAAAAATTCATTGATCATCGCGACGTCGGCTACTTTGATCGCGGTGTTCATTTATGCCCTTGCCGGCTATATTTTCGGGAAATTCGATTTCTTCGGCAAAAACGTTCTGTTCATCCTCTGCACGATTACGCTGCTGGTTCCGGGTTATGCCAGGGCGCAGCCGATTTTTACGATCGTGATGAAATTGAATCTGTACGACACGAAGGCGGGACTGGTGCTGGTTTACGCTTCGTTCGGGATGGCGCTCGCGTTGTTCATTCTGCGGGTGACGTTCATGTCGATCCCCAAGGATCTGGATGAGGCGGCGATCATCGACGGCGCCGGCTTCTGGCGGATTTTCTGGAACGTGAATTTGCCGCTCGCGAAGTCCGGGTTGGCGACATCCGGCATCCTGCTGTTCCTGGCGAACTGGAACGAATATTTCTATGCGCTCGTGCTGACCACCAGCGAGGCGAACCGGACGCTGCCGGTCGCGCTGGGCTTTTTCAACGAGGCGTTCTCCTACAATTACACCTACATGTTCGCGGCGCTCACCATGATCATCATCCCGGGCATCGTCATCTATTTGCTCGTCCAGGAGCAGGTGCAGCAAAGCGTGGCCTCAAGCGGCGTCAAAGGATAAACGGCTGCGAACGCGAACGCACCGTTCGGATCGCCGCGAATTGCGATCTTCACATAAATTACAGAGAATATGAGGGAAACCGGTATGGATTACAGAGTGATTAAAGAGAACGATCTGTTTCTGCTGACGGATATGTCCGGAGATATTTCCGAGAGCAATCACGGCCACGGGCTGTATACGAAGGACACGCGCTTCCTCAGCCGTCTGGCGCTGACGATTAACGGGGAAAAGCTTAGAATGCTGTCGTCCGAAGCGGACGAAAACTATATATCGCGCATCGTGCTGACCAATCCGAAAACCGAGCGTGACGGACAGCTGACGCTGTGGCCGGAGTCCATCGAAGTCGAGCGGACAAGGTTCATCTATCAGGACGTGCTCTATGAAACGCTCAAGGCAACCAACTTCAATCCGCATCGCGAGAAGTTCGAGCTGTCCCTGCTGTTCGACGCCGATTTCTGCGACATGTTCATCGTGCGCGGCTTTCAGGACGGCCAGGTCGGGAAAAAGACGGGCGCGCGGCAGTGCGGTTCCGGATTCGAGATCGGGTATGACGGCGCGGACAGCGTGCAGCGAAAGCTGCTGGTGGAGTGGGCGGCGGAGCCGGCGGACGTTGATATGTCGGAAAAAGGTGTCGCGGTGACGTACCGTTTGGAGCTGGAGGCAGGGGAGTCGCAGTCGCTTGATTTCTTCCTTTCGCCTGTGGTCGGCGGTGTGAAGCCGGGACGGCATTCCCGCGAAAAGGCTGTCGGGCAGCTGCGCCGCTCCTACGACGAGTGGGAAGCGGAATCGACGGCGGTGGACAGCGACCTGCCGCTGTTTAACCGCCTGTACGACCGCGGCTTGCAGGACATCCGCGTGCTGCTTACGGATCTCGGGTACGGGCGGTTTCCGGTAGCCGGTTTGCCGTGGTTTGCCGTCCCGTTCGGCCGGGACTGCCTGATCGCGGCGCTGCAAATGCTGCCGATCCATCCGGAGATCGCCAAGGGCACGGTCCTGACGATGGCCCGTTACCAGGGCGATCGGGCGGACAGCTGGCGCGACGAGCAGCCGGGCAAAATCATGCACGAGCTGCGCAGCGGCGAGCTCGCCGGCACGAATCAGATTCCGTTCACGCCTTATTACGGCTCGATCGACGCCACGCCGCTGTTTCTCGTGCTGATCGGGGAATATGTGAAATGGACCGATGACGCGGAGCTGTTCAAAGCGATGCTTCCGCATATCCGGCGGGCGCTGGAATGGATCGATACGTATGGAGACCGCGACGGCAGCGGGTTCATATCGTATTTTCAGGAATCGGCTAAGGGGATCGCGAATCAGGGCTGGAAGGATTCCGGCAACTCGATCGTGCACCGCAGCGGCGAGTACGCCAAAGCGCCGATCGCGCTGGTTGAAGTCCAGGGGTACGTGTACCAGGCGAAAACGACGCTGGCCAAGCTGCTCGGTACGTTGAAGGAACAATCCGGCGCGGACGATTGGGCGGACTGGTCCATCCGGCTGAAGTCCGAAGCCGAGCAGCTGCGGGAACGGTTCGAGGAAGCCTTCTGGGTGGAAGGCGACCGGTTCTATGCGCTGGCGCTTGACGAGGAGCGGAAGCCGGTGGAGACGGTCACCTCCAATCCGGGCCACGTGCTGATGTCGGGCATGATGAAGCGGGACCGGGCGGCGGCCGTCGCGCGCAAGCTGGTGTCGGAATCGCTGTTCAGCGGCTACGGCATCCGCACGATGGCGGCGGGCGAGAAGGGCTACAATCCGATGAGCTATCACAACGGAAGCATCTGGCCGCATGACAACTCGTTATGCCTGATGGGGCTCAACGCCCAAGGGTTTCATGCCGAAGCATTGGTCGTCATGGAAGGCTTGCTGAAGGCGGGCGCCTGTTTCGAGAACAACCGGCTGCCCGAGCTGTTCTGCGGTTATTCCAGCGAGCGGGGCAATCCCGTCCGGTATCCGGTCGCGTGCTCTCCGCAGGCGTGGGCGGCGGCCACTCCGCTCGTTTTTCTGCAGGTGATGCTGGGCCTCAGGCTCGACCACGCCAACCGGCGAATTTTCATGCAGCCGATCCTGCCGGAGGGCATGAACCGCTTGTCCGTCCGCCGCATCCGGCTGGGCGCCGGACGGCTGGACGTGAACGTTACCCGCGGCGGCGGCACGGGAGCGTATACGGTCGAGGTCGGCTCCAATACGACCGGCTGGACGATCGCGTAAAGCAGGATAAGGTGTTTTGCCGGCGTTTGGCAATCCCGACGGCTCGAAGGCTCGAGTCGTCGGGATTTTTTCTTCAGTCCTTCAAGCTGTTCGTCCGGTCCATATCACCGCGGTTATCGGGATCGTCATATGGAAGGGTCGCCTCCCGCAGGAGGCAGGGAAATCTCAACCTTCGTACCGCAGCCGGTTTGGCTTGAGATGCTCATCGTGCCGTGATGGGCTTCGATAATCCGGTGGCAGATCATGAGGCCCAGTCCCGTTCCGTGCGCTTTTGTCGTGAAGAACGGCTCGCCCAGCCGGCGGACGACCTCGTCGGGGATACCGGGCCCATAGTCTTGAACCGATACCGACGGATCGCCGTTCGGACGCACCGTTACGTCGATATCGACCTGGCCGCCGCCGGGCATCCTTCGATCGCATTTTTGATCACATTCACGAATACCTGCTTCAGCTGGTTCACGTCGCAGCGGACCGGCGGGATCGAATCGTCGCAGCGGGAGAGAATCGTCACATTGTTCAGAATCGCCTGCGACTCAAGCAGGGAGATGACGCTGCCGATAATTTCTTTCAAGCCGCAGGTTTGGAAGCGTACCAGATGCGGCTTCGCCAGACTCATAAACTCGTTCACGATCTGGTTGATGCGATCCAGCTCGCTCAGCATGATATCGAGATAGGGATACCGGCTGCCGAACTCCTTTTGCAGCAGTTGGGTAAAGCCGCGAAGCGAGGTAAGCGGGTTGCGGATTTCATGCGCCACCCCGGCAGCCAGCTGGCCGATAACGGACAGCTTTTCCGATTTGACGATCAGCTCTTCGGCCATCTTGCGCTCCGTCAAATCGCGCAAAACGCTTAGAATGACCGGTCTGCTTAAATAATGATCGAGGCGAATGCTCGATATTTCAATGTCGATTCTTTCCCCGGTCAGGCCGATCAGCTTCCGTTCGACATAGGGCGTAGGCTCGTTCGACTGCATGACCTGGCCGACGATGCGGATCGTTTCCTCATGGTGATCAGGGTGAATAAAGCGGAAAATATTCATGCCGATCACATCTTGCATATCCCGGCCCTTTAAGAGTCTCACGGCGGACAGATTGGCGTAGACGATGATGCCGTTGTCGGTAATGACGATCGGCTCGGGCAGAAAGGTGATCAGCCGCTGGTAGCGTTCGGCTTCCTCCATCAGCTCTTCCTCGTACTTGATTCGCTTCGAGATATCCCTTACGACCGACTGGATCAAGCTTCTGCCCGATTGCCCATGCACCTCGATGCTTGTCGTTTCGGCATCGAACAACGTACCGTCGAAACGAATCATTTTATAGACGAAGAGATCGAGCCCTTTTTTCACAGTTCGGACCTGCTTCATCCGCTCTTTCGAAATCTCGTGATGAGCGGGATGGATAAAACGGAGGATCGGCTGCCCGATCATCTGATCCGCACGCTCCGCACCGACCAGTCTGACCGCGGCATTGTTGACGTACAGCAAGCGCTCGCCGTCATGCACCACGATCGCATCGGGAGAATGCTGGAGCATTTCATGATGATGCTTTTCGCCCCGATAGTTAGACGTATCCTTCATAGACGAGTCGATTCCCCTATGCTGAAAGTTGAAAAA
The DNA here is from genome assembly GCF_963515335.1 of uncultured Paenibacillus sp. Taxonomy (NCBI): domain Bacteria; kingdom Bacillati; phylum Bacillota; class Bacilli; order Caryophanales; family Paenibacillaceae; genus Paenibacillus; species uncultured Paenibacillus sp. The sequence goes on from NZ_CAUPYC010000061.1 coordinate 23,795, forward strand.
AGAAGAGCTTGCGCCCTTCATTTATTCTACAAATTTGTGTTATTATCCTCTATTTGTTCCTCTGTCCATCGCTTCCTGCGCCGAAATGATCACTTTCATGAAGACCGCCTCCCGCATCGTCGTTCATTTATCTTGTACCGTCTGTTACGCCTTCGGCGCAAATCCTTCTTCACGCAGGTACTCTTCCGCCTCCTCATACGACTCGAACGCCGCGTCCAGATTCAGGCCGGCATATACATACCAGAGGTCATCCTCAAACGCAAGGTTTAACGTATGTCCTTCCGCATCGGTCCAGGTTCCTTGACGAGGGGCGGCCGGTTTCTTGGCGGCCGGCTGCGGAGGCTCGTATTCGCTTAAGGCGCGGATCGAGTCGGCGATCAGCTGCCGGAGCTCGTCTTCACCGAAATCGCGTATGTTCACCATGCCTTTGTCGTCCGTCTCGTATCCATCCAGCAAGCCGGCGTACACGAAGCCGTTGCCGTTCGGGTGCAGATGATAGACGACTGTTTTTTTGTCCGCGGCGCTTTCTTCATAATGGAAATTGACGCGTTTCATCGACACGTCCTTGCGCTGCAATTCCGGAAAGGACTCCGCAATCGCGAGCTTCTGCTCGAAAGTCAGCATGGCAAGCCTCCGATATTCGTCTCGATTCGTTGTTTCGTTGTGGTGCGATTATAGCATAAAGCGGAAAGCGGCCGCCAATCCGGAGTTTCCGGCGCGGGGCGGAAACTTGCGCGCACGGTGCGCCTTCCTTCATCAAGGTTCGCACAGGATACTTCCGCTTCTACAAGCGGGGGAGGAATGTGCGTCAGGCGCTAGCCTGAATGCTATTTTTTGGTATGCTTTACCTCCCAAGCATGCTAT
>NZ_CAUPYC010000062.1:0-24410 GCF_963515335.1 uncultured Paenibacillus sp.
CGAGCGACACCACATACTTGGGTAAGTCTCCAAAAAAGTACATCGCAAAAAGCTCTGAAAAAAAGCCCGTTGACAAATTCTTTAGTTGGTTGTTATAATTATTGCTTTATTTGACACGACCCCTCTAATTCGGTATAATGGACAAGGAAAGAGGTGGTAGTGGACAATGGCAAAAAATGCGCTGTTGGAAATCAAACGGAGCTTGGAAGCACATGTCGGATCCAAAATTTGTCTTCGCGCTAACGGCGGTCGCCGGAAGACTATTGAGCGTACCGGTGTGTTGGAAGAAATCTACCCATCTGTTTTCATTGTCAAACTCGATCAGGAACAGCACGCTTTTAAGCGTGTTTCTTACAGTTATGCGGATATTTTAACCGAGTCGGTGGAAGTCACGGTTGTCGGCGACGACGGGCATGTCCGGATCACGTATATTCAGCACTGAAGCCCGGCCGTATGGATGGAACGGAGGCGGCGCATACTAAGCGGGACGACTTCAAGCATAACGCATGCCGGAAGGAGGACCTATGATGAGCCGCAGAAGACGGTCGATCATGTCGGAAAGCTTCAAGAACGAGCTGGCCCAGGACCTCGGTTTTTACGATACCGTGAAGACGGAGGGCTGGGGCGGCATACGCGCGAAGGATGCGGGCAATATGGTCAAGCGGGCGATTCAGTTGGCCGAGCAATCAGCAGCCACACGGAATAACCGGCCGTAACCGAATAGGATAGGCAGACTCTGAACGACCGATGCGTTTCTTTAACGCGCCGGTCGTTTTTCGCATTTAGGCGGGTAAGTGGTATAATAAGGGCTCCGGTTGTTCGGTGTCTTCGCTCCGTTTCGCGCCCGTTTCCTGATCCAATTAGCCCAAGCAAGGTGGAAACGGGCACAAACAAGTCGTTCTTACCCCGAACAACCTCCGCAGCAATTGAATGAAAATAATCATGAGAATAATCGTGTTACAACAAAGCTGCGATGAAAGCATAACGAGCGGGTGAAAAGATCGATGAAGGTATACGAGAAAGCGCCGGCCAAGATTAATCTTTTGCTGGATGTGCTGCATAAACGGGATGACGGATTCCATGAGGTCGAGATGATCATGACGATGGTTGATCTTGCCGATCGTCTGACGATGGAAGAGCTTCCAAGGGACGGGATCATTATTTCAAGCCAGGCCGGTTATATCCCGCTGGACGAGAAGAACCTGGCGTTTCAAGCCGCCAGGCTGATTAAGGAAAGATATAACGTTCGCAAAGGCGTCTACATCCATTTGGACAAGCATATCCCTGTCGCGGCGGGGCTGGCGGGCGGCAGCAGCGACGCGGCCGCCGCGCTGCGCGGCCTGAATCGGCTATGGGGGCTCAACATTCCGCAGGACGAGCTTTGCCGGCTGGGCGCGGAACTCGGCTCGGACGTGCCCTTCTGCGTGACGGGAGGCACGGCGGTTGCCCGCGGACGGGGGGAGAAGCTGGAGCCGATTGTGAATCCGCCGCAATGCTGGGTCGTGCTGGCCAAGCCCCCGATCAACGTGTCGACCGCGGATGTATATGGGCGGTTTCGAGCGGCGGGGCTGCGTGAGCACCCTTCTACTTCGGCTATGCGGTCCGCGATCGAACGCGGCTCTTTCGCGGACGTATGCGCCGGTCTCGGCAATGTGCTGGAATCGGTCACCCTGGAACTGTATCCCGAGGTGCGGCAGATGAAAAAAACGATGCAGCGCTTGGGAGCGGACGGCGTGCTGATGTCCGGAAGCGGACCGACGGTTTTCGGCCTTGTGGCCAAGGAAGCCAAAGTGGCCCGCATTTATAACGGTCTGCGCGGTTTCTGCAAGGAAGTGTACGTGGTAAGAATGCTGACATGAGTTTAACGTTCTTCTTGATAAAAACCGTATAAAAATGTTATATTGTCAATATAATATTCGGATTTTATCGGGGGGATAGCCGTGAAGAAATTGAAGCGCAGTTCGAGACTGGTGGAAATGACACAGTACTTATTGGCTCGTCCCCATACGTTAATTTCGCTGACAGCGTTCGCCGACCGGTATCAATCCGCCAAATCGTCGATCAGCGAGGATCTCGCCATCATCAAGGAAGTGTTTGAAAGCGAAGGCTTGGGGGAGTTGAATACCTTGGCCGGCGCGGCAGGCGGCGTGAAATATATACCCAAGACGGACAAAGCGGCCGCGCTCCGCACGATGCACGATATCTGCCGCCAATTGGAGCAGCCCGAGCGGGTGCTTGCCGGCGGCTATTTATACATGACCGATATGATCGGACAGCCCGGGCTCATGGGCGAGGTCGGCCGTATTTTTGCCTCGGCTTTTGCCGGTAAGGATATCGACGTTATTATGACCGTAGAGACCAAAGGTATTCCGCTCGCTTATGCGACCGCGACCTATCTGAACCTTCCGGTCGTCATCGTGCGCCGCGACAACAAGGTGACGGAAGGGTCGGCCGTGAGCATTAATTACGTATCGGGCTCGACCAAGCGCATCCAGACGATGTCGCTCGCCAGACGGGCGCTGAAGGACCATTCCCGGGTGTTGATCATTGATGATTTCATGAAAGCGGGCGGCACGATTCAAGGCATGGTGGATCTTCTTTCCGAGTTTAACGCCACGGTTGCCGGAGTCGGCGTATTCGTCGAGTCCGGAGAGGTCGGCACGGAGGAACGGCTGCTCGAGGATTACATTTCGCTCGCCAAATTGACGAATGTAGACCTGAAGACGAAGCAGACCACAGTGGTGCCGGGCAATTATTTCCAATTTTAAGGACAGAAAGGCGGTTGCAAGCTTATGGGACACAGACCGAAACCGGTATCGACGGCAGGAGCGCCCGCGGCGATCGGGCCGTATTCGCAGGCAATGAAACTAGGAAATTTGCTGTTCACCTCCGGCCAAATTCCGCTGACGCCGGGAGGCGATCTTGTGCAAGGCGGCATCGAAGAACAGACCCATCAGGTGTTCGCCAACCTGAAAGCCGTGTTGGCCGAGGCTGGCGCCGGCTTCGGCGACGTAGTCAAGGCTACCGTTTTTATTAAAGACATGAACCAGTTTGCGGCGCTTAACGGCATCTATGCGTTTTACTTCGGCGACCATAAACCGGCACGCTCGACCGTTGAAGTCGCAAGGCTTCCCAAGGATGTCCTTGTCGAAATCGAACTGATCGCAGCGATTCCTGTCGAATAGAATCGAAATCCATTTCCGCCAGAAATTTATTTTTAAAACTGACTCAAAATTTCCAAATATAAGAAGGATTTTGCTCAAACGTGTGGAATTATACACCAAGTCTTCGATAGGCAAAGGTGGTGAACACAGAGTGCAAATTACCGATGTAAGACTCCGCCGTGTAAATTCCGAAGGACGAATGAAGGCGATCGCTTCGATCACCATTGACAATGAATTCGTTGTCCATGATATTCGCGTCATTGACGGGAACAATGGGATGTTCGTGGCTATGCCGAGCAAACGTACGCCGGACGGAGAGTTCCGGGACATCGCTCATCCGATTTCGTCAACAACGCGCGAGAAGATTCAAGCCGCCGTTCTCGCCGAGTATGAGCGGGCAGCCACGGAGGAAGAAGCAGCAATCGAAGAAGGTGCGTGAAATCGTGTATGTTCGAGAAGAGAGGGCCGCACGGGCTCTCTTTTCTTTTGTGCGGAAAAAATGATATAGTCAGATGGAACTCACACGGGCTTCCGAAAAGCCTGAACAGGCGGCTGCGGGGAGGAAAGAGCGTTCTATGAAGAAAATGGCGATTGTGCTTGCGGCGGGTCAAGGCAAGCGAATGAAATCGAAGCTGTATAAAGTATTGCATCCGGTATGCGGCAAGCCGATGGTCGGACATGTGCTGGATACGGTACGGGATTCGGCATGCGAACGGACGGTTGTCATAGTGGGCCACGGCGCAGAGGCTGTGCAGAGCTATGTCGGAGACAGGGCGGAATGTGTTCTGCAGCCTGAGCAGTTGGGCACAGGGCATGCCGTGCGGCAGGCCGAGCGGTTGATCGGCGGTGAGGAGGGTACGACGATCGTCATTTGCGGAGATACGCCGCTCGTCACGCCGGCCACGATCCAGTCCATGCTGGCGCTGCATGCGTCGAGCGGCGCGGCGGCGACCGTTCTTACGGCCGAGATGGCCGATCCGACCGGTTACGGACGGGTCATCCGCAGCGGCGGCGGTGCGGTGGAGCGGATCGTGGAGCATAAGGACTGCTCTCCCGAAGAGCGGGAAGTCCATGAAATCAATACCGGCACCTACTGCTTCGACAACCGGAAGCTGTTTGAAGCGCTTGCGCAAGTCAAGAACGACAATGCGCAAGGCGAATATTATTTAACCGACGTTATCGCCATCTTCAAGCGTGCCGGCGAGACGGTGCAGGCCTATTGCACGAGCGACCTGGCGGAAGCGATCGGCGTCAACGACCGGGTGGCGCTGGCCGAGGCGGAAAAGCGGATGCGCGAGCGTATCGTTCGCCGCCATTTGCTCAACGGCGTCACGGTGATCGACCCGTCGGCGGCCTATATCGAATCGGACGTCATGATCGGTGCCGATACCGTTATTTATGCCGGCACGGTCCTGCGCGGCCGCACAGTGATCGGCGATGATTGCTCGATCGGTCCGAATGCGGACATTACCGATTCCGTAATCGGCGACGGAGTGACCGTGAAGCATTCCGTGCTCGCGCAGGCCGAGGTCGGCGATGAAAGCGCGGTCGGTCCTTATGCGAACCTGCGCCCCGGCTCGAAGCTCGGCAAAGATTGCAAGGTCGGCGATTTCGTCGAGCTCAAGAACGCTTCGCTCGGAGACGGCAGCAAGGTCTCGCATCTTTCCTATGTCGGCGACGCCGTCGTCGGCAAAGACGTCAACATCGGCTGCGGCGCGATTACCGTCAATTATGACGGGTTCAACAAGTCGATCACCGAAATCGGCGACCATGCTTTTATCGGCAGCAACTGCAACCTGATCGCCCCGGTGAAAATCGGCGAAGGCGCCTACGTGGTGGCAGGCTCGACGATTACGCAAGACGTCGCGCCGGGCGATCTCGCCATTGCGCGCGAGCGGCAGGTCAACAAGGAAGGCTACGCCGATCGGATCCGTTCCAAGGCGAAGCTGAAGAAGGAACGGGGGGGCAAGGCGTAGAAATCAGCTTTTGACATCTAATCTATGGGGGAGTCGGCGGCGTCCGTCATCTCCGCGTTGGATGCATGCGATTAGTTTGCCGTCTAAATGGGTAACAATATAGGGATATCTTAGCGAATCCAAGGAGGTTTCCCTATGACGCTTACGATGAAGGCGGAAGATCGTCTGGTTCAAACGAAAGCTGATTTGCGCCGGCTGCGGCAGCAAGGCAAGGTTCCCGGTGTCGTATACGGTAAAAATATCGGTAAACCGACCGCGATTGCGGTCAGCGAGAAAGAGCTGCTCAGCCTGCTGCGTTCGCATCCGAATGCCGTTCTTGAGCTTGAAGTTCCTTCGGCCGGGAAGCAGCCGGTTATGATGAGCGATGTGCAGCGGGACTCGTTGTCGCGCGGTCTGCTTCATGTCGATTTCCATCAAATCAATCTCAATGAACAGGTAAAGGCCCACGTGCGTCTGGAAGTTGCGGGCGAAGCGCCGGGCGACAAGGAAGGCGGCATTCTGCAGCTCATGCTGCATGAGCTGGAGGTTCAATGCCTGCCGCGCGACATTCCGGAGTCGATTGAGGTGGACGTGTCGAACCTGCAAATCGGGGAAAATATTCTGGCAAGCGATTTGGAGCTCCCGCAAGGCGTTGAGATGAAATCGGATCCGGAGCAGGTCGTCGTCACGATTCTGACGCCGCAGAAGGATATTACCGAAGAAGAGGCGGAAGACGCCGCCGTGGAGTCGGCGGAAGCGGAAGCCCGCGCCGCAGAGGCGGGAGCCGAGGAGGTCAAAACCGAGGCTTGATCCCGGCCGTCCTGTTATCGTCCGACAAAAAAATGGGCTGTCCCGGCCGTCGTACGGCGCCGGGGCAGCCTGTATTGCTTTACAGGGCACGCGGTTCAGTAGCCGGGCCGGGAAATGAAGGTGAATTGATCCCGGTGATAGAACACATTGTTGACCTTCACATAATCCGCGCAGAATTGTTCGATGAAGCCGATGTCGCTGTGCTCGCGCCCGCAATAGATCTGTACCGGAACCTCGTGGTCGATGTGGTCGAGGAAATGCCGGTCCTCCACCAAACGCTGACCGTTGATATAGATCGTGGTTTCCACATACAAATTCGGCATGATATCATTGATCATGTCATCACCTCTACATATAATGACAATTTAGAACAAGTTTTCGTTGCACGGCAAACCTAATAATTTTCGGATCGAAATGAGGCGAATGACCGTGAAATGGATTGTCGGTTTGGGAAATCCCGGCGGTTCTTATCAATCGACGCGGCACAATGTCGGATTTATGGCGGTGGACGCGCTTGCCGCCAGATGGGGGATCTCCGTTAACCAAAGCAAATTCAAGGCGCTCGTGGGCGAAGGCCATGCCGGCGGCACCAAGGTTTACCTGATGAAGCCGATGACCTATATGAATCTTTCCGGAGAATCGGTGAGAGCGTTCATGGACTTCTATAAAGCGCCTTTGGAAGATATGATCGTGGTGTACGACGATCTCGATACGGAGCTCGGCAAAATCCGGCTGCGCTATCAAGGGGGTGCGGGAGGCCACAACGGCATCAAATCGATCGTCCAGCACACCGGCACCCAGTCGTTTAACCGCGTCAGGATGGGGATTTCGCGTCCCGAGCCCGGCTGCAATATCGCGGATTATGTATTAACCAACTTCGCCAGGGATGAGCAGGAGAAGCTGAAAGCGATGATAGAGACGGCCTGCGATGCCGTCGAATATGCGCTCAACCATCCTTATGATGAGACCATGGCCCGATATAGCCGTTAGTTTCCGGCGGAATCGGGCATACTGAGGGTATACCCGACCCTCAGGAGGCATACAATGGCTGTAAATTACGTTTGCCGGCACTGCCGGACCCCGATCGGATCGCTGGAGCGGGAGGATTTGACCGAAGCGCGTCTGGGCTTTCATTTCTTGACCCCCGAGGAGCGCAGCGATATAATAGCGTATAACGCAAACGGCGACGTCACGGTGCGGGTCGTCTGCGACTACTGCCGCGAAGCGCTTGAAGCGAATCCGGAATTACTGCTCGTGCACAGTCCGCTTCAATAGCGGCCGTGCCGGGCAAGAACGACGAATCGGCGGCCGGGTACGTTCCGGAGCCGATGCACGGCCTTGGCGTGAACGCCGAGGCTATTTTCCTGTGAAGCAAGCCCGATTGATTGATTTCTATTACGTATAAAAGCGCATAGAACGCGCCCGGCCGCGCGAAGGCTGGGGGCGTTTATGCGCATGTTGTCCGTTTGAACAGAAAGTGGGTGCCCGAACGTTGAAGATCTTAATGGAGGCCTTTGCCGCCGACCGCGATGTGCAGAATGTGCTTTCCGGCTACAGGCAAGGAATGCGGGAGCAGATGGTATCCGGCTTGGCGGGCTCATCCCGGCAGGTGATGATCGCGGTGCTCAAGCGCGAGTTGGACCGACCGATGCTTGTGGTGACGCACAATATGTTTGCGGCGCAGAAAATCACGGAGGACTTGCAGGAATGCCTGTCCCCGGATGAGGTGCTGCTGTACCCTGCGAACGAGCTCGTCGCCGCTGAAGCCGCGATCTCGAGTCCGGAGACGCTGGCCCAGCGGATGGATGTGCTGATCCGTTTGTCGCAAGGCTACCGCGGGGTTGTCGTCGTGCCTTTCTCCGGCGTGCGGCGGTTTCTTCCGATACGCGAATTCATGAAGGAAGCGCAAATCCCGTTGAAAGTCGGCGGCACGATGCCGATGGAGTCATTCCTTCGCCGGATGGTGGAGCTTGGTTATGAGCGCGTCGACCGGGTGGAATCGAAGGGCGAGATGAGCGTGAGGGGCGGCATCGCGGATTTTTATCCGCTGACGTCTCCGTTCGCCTGCCGGGTAGAATGGTTCGACGACGAGGTCGATTCCATCCGCACGTTCGATCCGGCCGATCAACGCTCGATCGACAAGCTTGACGCTTTCGTCGTGCCGCCCGCCAAGGAAGTGATGGCCGATGAGCGGAGGCAGCGGAATGCGGCGCAGCATGCGTCGGAGCTGCTGGAGAAGCAGCTGGAGAAAATGTCCGACCGGCTGGCGAAGGACCGGCTGCGCGAGGAGATCGGCGCCGAGATCGAGAAGCTGCGGCAGCAGGTTTATTTTCCGGAAATGTATAAGTATATCGCCTTGCTGTACCCCGAGCGCGAGACACTGTTCGACTACATGCCGCAGGACACGCTGCTCGTTATGGATGAGCCGACCCGGCTGATCGAAACGGCGAAGCAGCTGGAGCGTGACGAGTCCGAATGGGCCACGCATCTGCTGCAGAACGGCAAGTCGCTGCCCGGCTTCACGCTCGCCAAGGAAAGCGAAGAGGTATTGTACCACCGGCCTTTTCCGACGTTATTCCTGTCGCTGTTCCTGCGCCAGATTCCGCATACCCAGCCGCAGAACATTCTGAACATCGTCAGCCGGGCGATGCAGGATTTCCACGGGCAGATGAATGTTCTGAAAGCCGAGATGGAACGGTGGCGCAAGGCGCACGCGAACGTCATCATGCTTGCGGGCAATACGGAACGGATGGAGCGGATGAAAAGGGTGCTGTTCGATTACGGCATCGAGCTGCCGGTCTTGATCGAGGGCAATCTGCAGAGCGGCTTTGAGCTGCCGTCGTCGCACCTGGTGGTCATCACCGAAGGGGAAATGTTCTCGAAGAAGCAGCGCAAAGCGGCGCGGCGCACCGACAAGAAGATGGACAATGCGGAACGGATCAAAAGCTATACCGAGCTGAAGGTCGGCGATTACGTCGTCCATCAGAACCACGGCATCGGCAAATATATGGGCATCGGTACGCTTGAGATCGGCGGCATTCATAAAGACTACCTTCATATCCTGTATGCCGGCGGGGATAAGCTGTCCGTGCCGATCGACCAGATCGACCTGATCCAGAAATATGTCGGCTCCGAGGACAAGGAGCCGAAGGTTTACAAGCTCGGCGGCAGCGAATGGACCAGGGTCAAGAACAAGGCCCGCTCGTCCGTGCAGGATATCGCCGACGACCTGATCAAATTGTACGCGGAGCGTCAGGCCGCCGTGGGCTTCGGCTTCCAGAAGGATACGCCGTATCAGCAGGAGTTCGAAGCGATGTTCCCGTATGACGAGACGAGGGACCAGCTGCGGGCGATTGAAGAAATCAAGAAGGATATGGAAATTTCGAGGCCGATGGACCGGCTGCTCTGCGGCGACGTCGGCTACGGCAAAACCGAAGTGGCGATCCGCGCGGCGTTCAAGGCGGCGATCGAGGGCAAGCAGGTGGCCGTCCTCGTGCCGACGACGATTCTCGCGCAGCAGCATTACGAAACGTTCCGTGAACGCTTTTCCGGTTACCCGTTCAATATTCAGGTATTGAGCCGATTCCGGTCGCGCAAGGAACAGAACGGGACGATGAAGGGACTCAAGGCCGGCACGGTGGACGTCGTGATCGGCACGCACCGGCTGCTCTCGCAGGATATCGTGTTTAAGGATTTGGGTCTGCTGATCGTCGATGAGGAGCAGCGTTTCGGCGTCTCCCATAAGGAGAAGCTGAAGAAGCTGAAAACGAATGTCGACGTGCTGACGCTGACGGCGACGCCGATTCCGCGAACCCTGCATATGTCGATGCTCGGCGTGCGGGACCTGTCGGTCATCGAGACGCCGCCGGAAAACCGGTTCCCGGTTCAGACTTATGTCGTCGAATACAGTCCGTCTCTCGTCCGGGAAGCGATCGAGCGCGAGCTGGCCCGCGGCGGTCAGGTGTATTATCTGTACAACCGGGTCCAAGGCATCTATCAGATGGCGGAACAGATTACGGCGCTGGTGCCGGATGCGAGAGTGGCGGTCGGGCACGGGCAAATGTCGGAGCAGGAACTGGAGAAAACGATCCTCGATTTCCTGGACGGTGAATCGGACGTGCTCGTCAGTACGAGCATCATCGAGACGGGCGTCGATATTCCGAACGTCAATACGCTCATTGTGCACGATGCGGACAAGATGGGCTTGTCCCAGCTTTATCAGCTGCGGGGACGCGTCGGCCGTTCGAACCGGATCGCCTACGCTTACTTCACCTATCAGCGGGACAAGGTGCTTACAGAGGTGGCGGAGAAAAGATTGCAATCGATCAAGGAATTCACCGAGCTGGGCTCGGGCTTCAAGATTGCGATGCGCGATTTATCCATCCGCGGCGCCGGCAATTTGCTGGGCGCGGAGCAGCACGGCTTCATCGCGTCGGTCGGCTTCGATCTGTACTCGCAGATGCTCGCCGACGAGATCGCCAAACGCAAGTCGGAGATGTACGGCGAGGCCGCGGCGCCGGTCAAGGAGACGAACACGCAGATCGATCTCGGCATGGACGCGTACCTGCCGTCCGATTATATTTACGACAGCATCCAGAAAATCGAAATCTACAAGAAGGTCGCGGTCATCCGCACGGTGGAAGAGACCGAAGATCTGCGCGAAGAATTGACCGACCGGTTCGGCGATCCGCCGGAAGCGGTCGACCATTTGCTGGCCGTCGCCAGATTGAAAGGGTATGGCCGCGAATACGGCATCGAGCTGATTTCCCAGCGCGGAGAGGATCTCGTGCTGAAGTTCGCGCAGACAGAGGCGTCGAGAATGGATACGAAAAAGGTCGACCGGCTGTGCCAGGCTTTCGAGAACCGTTTCGGCCGCTCGTTCGCTTCCGACGGCGTCACCCCGCTGATCCAGCTTCGGGGCAAAGGATTGGCCGATTCGGCAAAATTGGAAATGCTTGAGCGGTTTCTGGTACAATATAGAGAAGCTCTTAAACTGAAAGGGGAACTACAAGATGTTGTTCAATAATCGCAAATCGGCATGGCAACGCGGCATGCTGCTGCTGTTGGCGGCCGTGCTCGTCATGACGGCGGCGGCTGCTTGCGGCAAGGGCCAGAAGGAAGAAGGCGCCGCCGCACCGGGCAGCGACGACGAGAAGACCGTGGCGACCTACAAAGACGGCGGCAAGGTGGCGGAGACGGAATTCAACAAATATGTCACGCTTATGGAGATCACCAACCCGCAGACCGCTATGTATTTGTCCATTCCGCAATTCAAGGAGCAGGAGCTTCAGCGTTATATCGTATATAAGGAGTTTTCCAAGCAAGCGACGGATGAAGAACAGAAAGCGGCCAAGGAAGAGGCCGATAATTTCAAGGGCGAGCTGGATAAAGCGTTGGGCGCGGAGACAGGCAAATCGTTGAAGGATAAAATGGCGGAGACGAAGCTGACGACCGCGGAATCGGCGAGCTTCGCCGAAGTGATGATCGCCGCCGGCAAGGTGATCGAGAAGAAGTCGAAGGAGCTTGAAGGCACAATCAAGGAAGAGGACGTGAAGGCCGAGTTCAACAAGGCCCCTGCGGACTATAATACGGTTACGCTGCGCCATGTTCTGGTCGCTTTGTCCGATTCGGCGACGGGCAAAGAGCTGCGCACCGAAGCGGAAGCGTTGAAGCGGGCGCAGGAAGTGAAGAAGAAGCTTGACGCGGGCGGGGATTGGAACGCGATTGCGAAGGAATATTCAGACGATCCCGGCTCGAAGGACAACGGCGGCGCTTACGAGCCGACGCAAGCCCGTAAATGGGTTGCGGCCTTTAAAGAAGCGGCCAATACGCAGAAGATCGGCGTAATCGGCGAGCCGGTGAAGACGGAATACGGCTATCATGTCATGAAGGTCGAGAAGCGCGAGGTGGCGGCGTTCGAGAAGCTCTCCGAGGAAACGAAGAGTGAGCTGAAGCAGACACTGCTGGCGCCGAAGCTGAACGAGTTCATGCAAACCGAGCAGGACAAGCTGGAGATCAAGACGAATCTTCCGCAAGAGGCGCCTCAAACCGAAGGCGGCGCTACGAACGGCGGAGCGACGGATGGCGGAGGCGGAGGCGGAGCGACTGGCAATGACGCAGCCGGCAACGGTGCGGCGAACGAAGGTGCCGCAACCGATGCCGGCGCGAAGAATGAGGGCAATACAGCCAAATAAAGCTGCGGCTTGATTCGGGACAACCCGGGGGATATTTCCTCCGGGTTTTTTCAATTAAGGTTCCATTTACAGGGGGACAACCCAAGTTTGATATCCGCTATTCCGACTTTACGTTATTATTTATGACATATGGGTGTTCGAAACCTCTATTCTCAGGCTTATAAACCTACTTTTACGCCTATTTGCGAGTAAAACTAACATGAAATCTAATAAACCACAGTATAAATCTTGAGAATCAGGACTCGATCAGCATATTGTGTAAACTATATTGACATAAACCATACATCGACCTATAATCAAAACAACGAACGATAAAACAAAAATACATACAAACGTTCGGGAAAAGTAAATTTTGGGGAGTGGGAGAATGAAGAAATCGGTTTGGTCCAGTGTTTTGCTTGTACTTCTTGCGCTCAGCATGGTGCTGGCGGCATGCGGGGCGAATAACAACAGCAAGCCTGCAAGCGGCGGCGGGACGAACACGGCGGCGGAAGGCGGCGATACGGGTGCGGCCGGCGAAGCGGAAGGCGGGGAGATCAAGGTCGGGATTCTTCATTCGCTCAGCGGCACGATGGCGATCAGCGAAGTGTCGGTGAAAGACGCCGAGATGATGGCGATCGAAGAGATCAACGCCAAGGGCGGCGTGCTCGGCAAGAAGCTGGTGCCGGTCGTGGAGGACGGCGCTTCCGACTGGCCGACTTTCGCGGAGAAAGCGCGCAAGCTGATTTCCGAAGACAAGGTGGCGACGGTGTTCGGCGGATGGACGTCCGCAAGCCGCAAAGCGATGCTGCCGGTGTTCGAGGAACTGAACGGGCTGCTGTGGTACCCGGTCCAGTACGAGGGGCTTGAGTCGTCCCCGAACATTTTCTACACGGGCGCAACGACGAACCAGCAGATCGTGCCTTCGGTCACTTGGCTGCTGGAGAACCGGGGCAAGAAGTTTTTCCTGCTTGGCTCCGACTACGTGTTTCCGCGCACGGCCAACAAAATCATCAAGGAGCAGCTGAAGGCCGAGGGCGGCGAGCTGGTGGGCGAGGAATATACTCCGCTGGGCCATACGGATTACAGCACGCTGATCAGCAAAATTAAAGAAGCGGATCCGGATATCGTGTACAACACGCTTAACGGCGACAGCAACGTGGCTTTCTTCAAGCAGCTGAAGGACGCCGGCATTACGGCGAAGGACCTGACGACGCTGTCGGTTTCGGTGGCGGAGGAAGAGATTCGCGGCATCGGCGCGGACGTGCTCGAGGGCCAGCTGGCGGCCTGGAATTACTATCAAACGACCGACACGCCGGAGAACAAAACGTTCGTTGAAAATTACAAGAAAGCCTACGGCGAAGACCGCGTAACGGCCGATCCGATCGAAGCGGGTTACATTGCGGTATACCTGTGGGCGGCAGCCGTGGAGAAAGCGGGCACGACGGACGTGGCGGCGGTGAAGGAAGCGGCCAAAGGCCTCGAATTCAACGCACCGGAAGGCAAGGTCACGATCGACGGCGAAACCCAGCATATTTATAAAACGGTCCGGATCGGCGAGGTGCAGGCTGACGGCCAGTTCAAGGAAGTGTTCGCGACGGACGGACCGGTGAAGCCGGATCCTTATCTTAAAGGCTACGAGTGGGCGGCTAGCCTAAGCGCCGAGTAACGGCGCGCACAATCCATCGAATCATCATCGCAGCACCTTTCGGAGGCGAAGCATGAGACAGAGAGCATGCCGCCTCCGGCTATCATACCAGGGTCGGAGCAGAGGAAGTGTTCGAGCCGTCGGATGCTTCCTTTGCTGTTCCCTCAAGCGGCAAAGGGGTGGATTTATGGACGTTACGATTCTGCAGATGTTCAACGGACTCAGCGTGAGCTCGATTCTGCTGCTCATCGCGCTGGGGCTGGCGATTACATTCGGCCTGATGAACGTCATCAACATGGCGCACGGCGAATTGATCATGATCGGCGCCTATGCGACGTACGTGACGCAAAACCTTTTCAAAGACCTGTTTCCGGAAGCGATGTTCGGCTGGTATTTCGTCTTGTCGATTCCTGTAAGCTTTCTGGTCGCTTTTCTGTTCGGCCTGCTGCTCGAGTATTCGCTCATCCGTTTTCTGTACGGAAGGCCGCTCGACAGCCTGCTGGCCACCTGGGGCGTCGCGCTGGCGCTGCAGCAGCTTGCGCGCACGATTTTCGGAGCTCCGAACGTGGCTGTCACCAGTCCCGAATGGCTGAACGGCGGGCTGGCGCTGACGGACGGCCTTGTTTTGCCGTATAAGCGGCTGTTCATCATTGGCCTAGTGGCGGTCACGCTGTTCGTCATGTACCTGTACATTTACCGCAGCCATGCGGGCCGCCGGATGCGCGCCGTCATGCAGAACCGCGACATGGCCGCCTGTCTCGGCGTCTCGACACGCCGGGTAGACGCGCTTACGTTCGCCATCGGCTCGGGCATCGCCGGCATTGCCGGCAGCGCGCTGACGCTGATGGGGCCGATCGGCCCTTCGCTCGGCACGTATTACATCGTCGACGCGTTCATGGTCGTCGTGCTGGGAGGGGTCGGCAAGCTGGTCGGCACCGTGTTCGGCGCCGTCGGAATCGGATTGACGAATACGCTGTTCGAATACTGGACGACCGCCTCGCTCGGCAAGGTGCTCGTATTTCTGTGCATCGTGGCGTTCCTGCAATGGAAGCCGAAAGGGCTTGTGGCGATGCGGACCCGTTCACTCGACTCATGACCCAGGCGCGACAAACGAAGAAGAGGTGATGCAGCTTGCAACGGCAAAAGCAAATGCGAACGATGACGCCGCGGCGCATCTATGTGCTGATCGGCTACGCGGCGGCGGCTATCGCGCTGTTCAGCGCGCCGCTGTATTTGAGCGATTTCCGGCTGAACCTGCTGGCCAAATTTCTGGCGTTCGCGATCGTGGCGCTGGGACTGGATCTCATATGGGGGTACACCGGCATTCTCAGTCTGGGCCACGGCGTGTTCTTCGGGCTCGGCGCCTATGCGATGGCGATGTATCTGAAGCTGGAGGCGAGCGGCGGCAAGCTGCCGGACTTCATGAACTGGAGCGGCCTCACGGACCTGCCCTGGTTCTGGAAGCCGTTCGGGAGCTTCGGCTTTGCGGTTGCGGCCGGCGTGCTGCTGCCCGCCCTGCTCGCGCTTGTGCTCGGATTTTTCACCTTCCGGAACCGGATCAAGGGCGTCTACTTCACGATCCTGACCCAGGCGCTCGTCATCATTGCGACGACGCTGTTCGTCGGGCAGCAGGCTTACACGGGCGGCACGAACGGCGTGACGGGCTTCAGCACGATTCTGGGCGAGTCGCTCGGCAAGGCGGAAACGAAGCAAACCCTGTATTTCGCAACGGTCATCGCGCTGCTCGCCGCTTTCGTTATGTGCCGGTATATCGTTCAGAGCCGGTTCGGCCGCGTCCTGCGGGCGATCCGCGACGGCGAGAACCGGACGCGGTTCATCGGCTACGATCCGGCCGTGTACCAGATGCTCGTTTTTTGCGTATCCGCCGCCCTGGTGGGACTTGCGGGCATGCTGTTCGTCCTGCACGTCGGCATCATATCGCCCTCGATGATGGGCATCGTCCCTTCGATCGAGATGGTGCTTTGGGTGGCCATCGGAGGCCGCGGGACGCTGGTCGGCGCCGCGCTCGGCGCGATTCTGATGAACGCCGCCAAAAGCACGTTCAGCGAATCGTATCCGGAGCTGTGGACGCTGTTCCTCGGCTTGCTGTTCGTCGTCGTTGTCGTCTTTCTGCCGAAGGGTTTGGCGGGACTGTTCCCGCACATCAAGTTCCGCAAAAGGAGGGGGCCGGAGCATGAAGGAGAAGGCGTCCGTTATTCTGCATTGTAACGATGTGACGGTGGAGTTCGACGGCTTCAAAGCCGTGCAAGGGATGGACTTCGAGCTGAAGCGGGGGGAGCTTCGCTTCCTGATCGGGCCGAACGGCGCCGGCAAGACGACGATGCTCGACGTCATCTGCGGCAAAGTGAAGCCCGCGGCCGGCAAGGTGCTGTTCAAGGGCACCGTCGACATTACGCGGAAAAAGGAGCACGCGATCGCGGCGCTCGGCATCGGCCGCAAATTCCAGACGCCGTCGATTTTTCACACGCTGACGGTATTCGAGAACCTCGAAATTGCGATGAGCCAGAACCGGGGCGTGTTTGCGACGCTGCGGGCGAAGATGCGAAGCGGGGACCGCGAGCGGATCATGAACCAGCTCGCGATGATCGGCCTGGAGCCGAAGGCGGATTGGCGGGCGGGACGCTTGTCCCACGGCGAGAAGCAGTGGCTGGAGATCGGCATGATGCTGCTGCAGGAGCCGGAAATTTTGCTGCTCGACGAACCGGTTGCGGGCATGACGGATAAGGAAACCGACAAGACGGGCGAGCTGCTTCACGTTATTGCGAAGAAGCGTTCGGTCGTCGTCGTCGAGCATGACATGGAGTTCGTGCGGAATTTTGCGAGCAAGGTAACGGTTATGCATGAAGGCAAGCTGCTGAAGGAAGGCTCCATGGACGAGGTGCAGGGAGACGACCGGGTGGCGGAAGTGTATCTGGGCAAAAGGCGGGATGCGGATGTTGGCCGTACGACAGCTTGAGTCGGGCTATGGCGAAAGCGTCATTTTACGGGACGTGTCGCTCACGGTGGAGCCGGGCCGGGTGGTGTGTCTCCTGGGCCGCAACGGCGTCGGCAAGACGACGCTCATGAAGAGCGTGATGGGCGTGCTGAAGGCCCGCGGGGGAACCGTCTCCTACAAAGGGGAAAATCTCACGAAGCGGACGCCCGGCTACCGCGCGAAAAGCGGAATCGGGTACGTGCCGCAGGGCCGCGAAATTTTCCCGCAGTTGACCGTGTATGAGAATCTGCTGCTCGGCCTGGAGGCGGGCAAGTCGAAAACGCGTGAAATTCCCGCGGAAGCGGTCGCCAAATTCCCGGTGCTGCCGGCGATGTACGCGCGGCGGGGCGGCGATCTTAGCGGCGGGCAGCAGCAGCAGCTTGCGTTCGCGCGGGCGCTGGCCTCGAAGCCGGAGGTGCTGCTGCTGGATGAGCCTTGCGAAGGCATACAGCCTTCGATCGTCGAGGATATCCGCGATGTGATCCGTTCGATCAAGGCGGAAGGCAAGACGGCGATTTTGCTGGCGGAGCAGAGCCTTGAGTTCGTCCGGAGCGTCGGCGATTATTTTTATATTTTGGAGAAGGGCGCGGTGGCTTGGGAAGGCGGACTTTCCGACCTGAACGAGGAAGTTGTGCTGAAATATTTGACCGTTTAGAAATTATGTAAGAATAGCTAACATTAATATTGACACGCATGAATGATCACCTTTAAACTAGTGTTAAACGTAAGGATATTTCACAAATGAATAAGGTTCCCCGTCCGGAATGGCCGGATGTCGGGGGAGAAAAGCCGTCTAGGGTTCCGTTGAGCCTGCGGAGCGAAGACACGATCTGTTGAGTCGAGACTTTCGTTCCGAGATCAAGCTGGTCCGAGAGACGGCGTATGGAAGGGCGAACATCTTTCTGCAACGAGAGGCGTCCGCGTCAATCCATATAACACGGAAGGATAAAAGCCTGGGAGACGTCTCCCCGGCTTTTGCTTTTTCCAGGCGATATGGAGCCGTATATCAATTCGTGGGGAGTGGGAAGAGATGGAGAGAACGGGCAAAAGGGTGCTTGCCGCACTGATGATCGCGGTTTTGGCTTTCACGGTCGCCGCCTGCGGCGGTGGCGCGAAGGAAACGTCCGGAGGCGGAAGCGGCGAGCCGATCACGATTGCGCTCAGTCCGTGGCCGGGCTGGTACATGTGGTATCTGGTCGAGGAAAAGGGCTTCTTCGAGAAGCGCGGCGTCAATGTGAAGCTTGAGTTTTTCCCGGTCTACAGCGATTCGCTGCAGGCGCTCTCGACCGGCAAGGTCGACGCGAACAGCCAGACGCTCAGCGATACGCTGGCGCCGGCGTCCAAGGGAATCGGGTTGAAGGCGGTGCTGGTGAACGACAATTCGTTCGGCGGCGACGCCATCGTCAGCAAACCGGACATCAACAGTGTTAAGGACCTGAAGGGCAAAACCGTCGCAACCGAGCTCGGCACCGTCGACCACCTGCTGCTTCTGACGGCGTTGGACCAAAACGGGATGAAGGAAAGCGACATCAACTACGTCAACATGACGGTCAACGACGCCGGTCCGGCGTTCATCTCCGGCAACACCGACGCATCGGTGCTGTGGGAGCCGTTCCAGACGAAGGCGGTCAAAGAAGGCAAAGGCAAGGTGCTTTTCTCCTCGAAGGATACGCCGGGGCTTATCCCGGACCTGCTCGTCTTCCGCGAAAGCGTGGTGAAAGAGCGTCCGGAGGACATTCAGAAAATCGTCGACGCCTGGTTCGATGCTTTGGATTACTTCCGGGCCAATCCGGAGGAGTCGATCGAGCTGCTTGCGGGGAAAGCCGAAACGACGCCGGAGGACTTCAAGCTCGGCCTCGACAGCATCAAGCTGTTCACGCCCGAGGACAACGTCAAGGCTTTCGAGAAAGGCGACGATTACACATCGCTTGCTTACACGGGAGCGAAAACCGCGGAGTTCCTGAAGAAGCTCGACATGATCGGAGACGTCAAGGATATCGGGGCGCTGCTTGATCCGCAATTCGTGAAAAAATCCGCCGGGAGGTGAATCGCTTATGCAGCCGCCGAAACGCCGCAAACCGCCCAGGTTTCAGATTTTCAAAGACATCGGGAATAAGTCGTTTGCCGTCACGGCGGGCAGTTCATTCGCTTTCCTGCTGGCAGTCTGGTCCTTGTTAAGCTACACGGAAGCCGTCAACCCGGTCTTTCTGCCTCAGCCGCACCGTGTGCTGGCCGAATTGGTACGCCAGCTCGGCAGCCCGGAATACTGGAACCATATCGGCATCAGCGTATTCCGGGTCAGCGCCGGCTTCGCGCTCGCCTGTCTGGTCGGCATTCCGATCGGCATCCTGGCCGGGACGTTCAAATTCGGCGAAGCGTTCGTCGAGCCGCCGATGGAATTTATCCGCTACATGCCCGCCGTCGCCTTCATTCCGCTCATTATGGTGTGGGCGGGGATCGGCGAATGGGCCAAAATCCTGCTGATCTTCATCGGCTGCTTTTTCCAGCTTGTGCTGATGGTGGCCGACAACACGCGCCGCGTTCCGCAGGATCTGCTGCACGCCTCCTTTACCTTGGGGGCCGGGCGCTGGAAGGCGATCGAGACGGTGATCATTCCGGCCATTCAGCCGCAATTGATGAACACGCTGCGCCTCATTCTCGGATGGGCCTGGACGTATCTCGTCGTCGCCGAGCTGGTGGCGGTGAGCAGCGGTCTCGGCTTCGCGATCATGAAAGCCCAGCGGTTTCTGAACACGGAGCAAATTTTCGTCGGCATTATCGTCATCGGCCTGCTCGGCCTGATCAGCGACCGGATTTTCGCATTCTTGAACCGCCGCCTGTACCCGTGGGCATAACGATTAAGCCGGGCGGCGGCCGTCGGAATCATGAAGGAGGAGAGGTCATGGAGCAAGCTGCACGCATACGCGGAACGGATCGTACGGATGGGCTGGAAGTTCCCGGCGCCGGCCCGGCAGCCGGTGAAGCCCGTTTGGCCGCCCCGGTACAAGCGGGATTCACCGGCGCGGCGCCCGGAGAAATCGCCATCCGGGATCTCAATAAAGTGTACGAATCCGGGAAAAGCCGATTCGAGGCGCTACGCGACATCCGGCTGACGGTTGGCGGCAACGAATTTCTGACCATTCTCGGCCCGTCGGGCTGCGGCAAATCGACGCTGCTCCGCATTGTGGCCGGTCTGGATGAAGCGACTTCGGGCACGGTCGCGCTGGACGGGGAAGAAGTGATCGGACCGGGCGCCGACCGCGGCATGGTGTTTCAGGGCTACACGCTGTTTCCCTGGCTGACCGTCCGCGAGAACATCGAGTACGGCCTGAAGCTGAGGGGCGTTCCGATGATGGACCGCCGGGGCGTATCAAGCTACCTGCTGCGCGTCATCAAGCTCGAAGCGTTCGATAAAGCTTACCCGAAACAACTGTCCGGCGGCATGAAGCAGCGGGTGGCGATCGCCAGAGCTTTGGCCAACCGGCCGAAGGTGCTGCTGATGGATGAGCCTTTCGGCGCGCTCGACGCCCAGACGAAGCTGGAAATGCAGGAGATGCTGTTGGACGTTTGGGAGAAGGAAAAGACAACCGTTCTGTTCATTACGCATGATATCGACGAAGCGATATTTCTGTCCCAGCGCATCGTAGTTATGGGAGCCGCCCCCGGCCGCATCCTCAAGGAATTTCAGGTGAAGCTGCCGGCGGCGCGGACGCCCGAGGTGCGGGAGCATCCCGAATTCCTCGCCCTGAAGCGGGAATTGGCCCAATTGCTGAGACACTAGCGCGAACCGATCACGGAGCTCGGGATTTATCCCTATTTCATCATCTTATTTCGGGAGGACTGGCAGCATGGGATTTTTCGATAACCACGGACTTAACTACCGCAAGCGGATTCAAGATGAAGCGAGTTTCGAGCGCGGGGACTTGCACGGCATTCAAGCGGCGGCCAAGGAAGCGACGTTGTCCGCCGAGCGTCACGACGAGGAAATCCGGCGGAATCTGGAGCTCGGCCTGGAGGCGGCGCCAAGCATCGGCGACCGCACGATTTCAACCTTCAGCCGCGGCGAGCTGCCGCATTACGCCGGCATCAACACGTTTCTCAAGCTGCCTTACCTGGAGGACGTCAACAAGGTGGGCGAGTATGACGTGGCGATCATGGGCGTGCCGTTCGACATCGGCACGACGTACCGTTCCGGCACGCGCTTCGGTCCGCAAGCGATCCGCCGCATTTCGGCGCTTTACCAGACCTACAATTACGAGTTGGGCGTCGATCTGCGTGAGCAGCTCAAAATGTGCGATCTGGGCGACGTATTTACGATCGCCAACATCGAGAAAAGCTTCGACCAGATCACCAAAGCGGTCTCGCACGTCATGAGCAAGGGCACGATGCCGGTCATTCTCGGCGGCGACCACTCGATCGGCTACCCCTGCCTGCGCGGGGTGGCGGAGAATATCGAAGGCAATGTCGGCATTATCCATTTGGACCGCCATATCGACATTCAGGAGAAGGACATGGACGAGCGGATGCACACGACGCCTTGGTTCCATGCGACGAATATCCCGAACGCACCGGCGGTCAATCTGGTGCAGATCGGAATCGGCGGCTGGCAGGTGCCTCGCGCCGGCGTACAGGTCGGACGTGAGCGCGGCACGACGATCATGACGATCAACGACGTCGAATCCCTCGGCATCGACAAGGTGGCCGAAATGGCGCTGGAAGTCGCCTGGAAAGGCGCCAAAGCCGTCTATCTCAGCTTCGACATCGACTCGGTCGATTGCGGCTTCGTGCCGGGCACGGGCTGGCCGGAGCCGGGCGGCTTCCTGCCGCGCGAGGCGCTCAAGCTGATGGGTCTCGTCGCCAAGGAGGGCATCGCGGCGATGGAGGTCGTCGAGGTCGCGCCGGCTTACGATATCAGCGACACGACGGCGCTGCTGGCGGCGCGGGCGGTGCTTGACGTGCTGGCGACGATGGTCGACAGCGGCAAGATCGGCGGCAAATAAGCAGGCGGGCTTCCTTGGCCGGCGGTACGTGCCGGATCGGAGGGCCTGATCGGTGCCGTCATGATGACCGCCGCGTTTTGGGGATTGCCCGGGCGGCGGTGAAACGGGGTGAAAACGATGCCGAATCACATGGGAGGCCGGTGCCTGCAAGGAGTCGAAGGCGAAGCGAAGGCGCCGTTGATGGGCAAGGCGAACCGCCGTCTGCTGACGGCGCTCGGCTTGCTGGCGAAGGTGATGTTCTTCAGGCATCCTGCTGCCCGGTCGATTGGAAGTTGATGGTCGGCGGGTCCGCGCAGAGCGTACCGAAGGGCGGAGAGAAAAGCGGCGACGCCGGGAAGGCGCGCGGCGGCGGCGGCATTTTCCGGCGGAAGCCGGGCCTTGGAGATTGGCGGCGGAAGCGATCGGCTGGCGCGCATAAGAAAATGGGAGGGGATGAATACTATGGTCAGTAACGCCGACACCCGTAATCCCATTCTCTATAGAAAAGCCGGGCGGCCATAGGCGGTCCGTAAACTCCAGTCGATTCAACATCTCCGAGGAAAGTGGGGCATCTAGACATGAAAGCAACTGGAATTGTTCGCCGCATCGACGATCTCGGCCGTGTGGTGATCCCGAAGGAAATCCGCCGCACGCTGCGCATTCGGGAAGGCGACCCGCTTGAAATCTTCGTCGACCGCGACGGTGAGGTTATCCTGAAGAAGTATTCGCCGATCGGCGAGCTTGGCGATTTCGCCAAGGAATACGCCGAATCGCTGCACGAAAGCACGGGCCATATGACCCTCATCTGCGACCGCGATACGTTCATCGCCGTGGCAGGCGCATCGAAAAAGGAATTTCTCGAGAAGTCGGTCGGTTCGGTGCTCGAGCAGTGCATGGACAACCGCAAAACCCTGTCCGAAGCGGGCGGCGGCTCGTTCGAGCTCGTCAAGGATCTGTCCGATCAATACACCTCCCTTGTGATCGCGCCGATTATATCGGGCGGCGACCCGATCGGCGCCGTGGCGCTGGTGAGCAAGGACGAGAATGTGAAGATGGCCCAGATGGAGACGAAGATGGCGGAGACGGCGGCCGGATTTCTGGCGAAGCAGATGGAGCAATAGGAAGGATGCCGACAAAAGCTTCCCCTGTGCAAGCGCAAGCGTGCGCGGCAGCGGAAGCTTTTTTGCGCTTTTTGCGCTTTGTTCGCGGCGTGCGGGGTACGGTTTGCTTGCGGAGCCTGTGTTCCGGGGCGATTTGGGGTATAATGGGACATTATGCGCCCCCTCGCTCGGGCGTGGGACGCGACGTGGACGGTGAAAAACGGAACAATGGAAGTGCGCAGGGAGGCGATGCGGCCTCGTATGAATAAACAGGCGAATGGACGAACCGGGCGAGACGGCCTGCCTGCCGGTGCCTGGATCCGCGGGGCGGCGCTGCTGGGCGGGGCGGCGCTCTTATCGAAGGCGATCGGCACGCTGCAGAAAATTCCGCTGCAGAACGTGGCCGGCGACCGTGTGTTCGGCTTGTACAGCGCGGTTTACCCGTTCTATCAGCTGCTGCTGTTTCTGGCGGCGGCCGGCATACCGTCGGCGGTGTCGCTGCTCGTGGCGCAGCGGATGGAGCGGGGCGACGCCGAAGGCGGCCGGCGGCTGGCAAGGGCCGCGGTTATTGTGCTCGGACTTACGGGCGCGGGCGGGTTTGTCGCGATGTGGACGGGCGCCGAACGCGCAGCCGCCTGGATCGGCGACCGGGCGGCCGCACAGGCGGTGAAGGCCGCCGCCGCCGCGCTGTGGTTTATGCCGGTTATGGCGGCGCTGCGCGGCTATTTCCAGGGGCTGCACCGCATGGAGCCGTCCGCCGCTTCCCAGGTGGTCGAGCAGGCTGTTCGCGTAACGGCCATGCTGATTCTGCTCGGCATCGGCTGGCAAGCGGGCTGGAGCGACGGCTCGCTTGCAGCCGGAGCGACCGCCGGTTCGGCCTTCGGCGGCGCGGCCGGGCTGGCGGTTATGGCGCTCTGGTGGCGGCGCGAGCGGATGAAAGCCGTCGTCGTTTATCGTTGGGGCGGCTCCGGACGAGACGGTTGCATTAGGAGCCGTGCGGTGGAAAGGGTCGGGGGCTTGTGGCCGGATATGAAGCTGCTCGCCGCGGTAGGCCTGCCCGCCGCCCTCGGCTCGGTCGCGGTGCCTGTCGCGGGCATCGTCGATGCTTTTACGGTGCCTCGGCTGCTCGCGGCGCAGGGTGCTTCCGCGGCGGATGCCATGACCGCGTTCGGGCTGTACAGCCGCGCACAACCGCTCGTGCAACTGGTCGTGATGGTCGCGGGAGCGGTGGCTGGCGCATTGGTGCCGGCGCTTGCGGCCGCCCTTGCGCGAGGCGATCTGGACGCCGTTCGGATGCAGGCGTCGCTTGCCGTCCGCACGGCCTGGTGGACCGGCGCGGCCGCCGCCGTGGGGCTGATGCTGCTCGCCGAGCCGTTCAACGTCGCTTTGTACGCCGACCGTCAGGCCGGCGGCACGTTTGCGGTCGTCTGCGGCACCGCCTGGGCGGCGACCGTGAGCGCGGTGTCGGCCGCCGTCCTGCAGGGGCTCGGCCGGGCGGGCCTGTCGGCCGCCATGCTGCTGCTCGGCGCGCTGCTGAAGGCCGCGCTCAACCTCGCGCTCGTGCCGGCGTTCGGCATCGCGGGCGC